>NZ_PTJS01000001.1:6217471-6303140 GCF_002941025.1 Streptomyces sp. QL37
CGAGGAACACCTGCACACGGCGTACGAGAGTGTCTCCTTCACCGCCGGCGTGCCGCTCGACCCCCGCCGCTTCATGGCATTCCTCGACTCCCGGCCGGCGGGCCTCTACCGGATCAAGGGCTTCGCCGACTTCGGTGCGGGCGACCCCGGCAACCGGTACGCCCTGCACGCGGTCGGGAGGTTCCTACGTTTCGTGCCGGAGCGCTGGGCACGTGACGAACCGCGGCGGACCCAGCTGGTGCTGATCGGCTCCGGAATCGACGCCGCGGCCCTGCACAAGGAGCTGGAGGCCTGCCAGGACGCGTGGCAGGACGCCACGGAGGAGCTGGAGCGCAGCATGTGGGGCGTCCTGCGGTACGTACGGCGGCCGGACGACGAGGACTGAGTCCCCGGCGCCCGGCCCGGGAGTCCTACAGCGGTCCGGCGATCACCGCGACCGGACTCGTCAGCGGTGTACCCGAACCGTCACGGCGCGGATCCGGGTCCGGAAGCTCGGCCGGTGCGCCGTTCTTCTGGGCCGCCCGTGCCGGGGTCTCGCCCGCCCAGGCGAACACCAGGACGTCCTCCCCCTTGAGGAAGCGCTGGCAGCGCACCCCGCCGGTGGCCCTGCCCTTACGTGGGTACTGGTCGAACGGGGTGAGCTTCCAGGTCCGCTCGGAGTCGTCCAGCGTGCCGTGCGAACCGGCGACCGTGAACACCGCCGCGTCCGCCGAGGGATCCACCGCCGCGAACGCGAGCACGGTCGCGCCCGCCGCGAGCTTGACACCCGCCATGCCGCCCGCGGGACGTCCCTGCGGACGCACCGACGCGGCCGGATAGCGCAGCAGCTGGGCGTCGGACGTGATGAAGACCAGGTCCTCCTCGCCCGTACGCAGCTGCTTCGCGCCGACGATCCGGTCACCGTCCTTCAGCGAGATGACCTCCAACTCGTCCTTGTTGGCGGGATAGTCGGGCACCACGCGCTTCACCACGCCCTGCAAGGTGCCGATGGCCAGGCCCTGTGCCTCCTCGTCGAGGGTGGTGAGGCAGATCAGCTCCTCGTCCGGCTCCAGCGTCAGGAACTCCGAGATCTGGGCGCCGCCCGACAGGTTCGGAGCGGCATGGGTGTCCGGCAGCTGCGGCAGGTCGATCACCGAGAGCCGGAGCAGCCGTCCGCTGGACGTCACCGCGCCCACGTCCCCGCGTGCCGTCGCGGGGACGGCGGACACGATCGCGTCGTGCTTCGCGCGCCTGGCGTCCTCGGCCTGGGGGATCGGATCCGCGTTGGCCGTACGGGCCAGGAGGCCGGTCGAGGAGAGGAGTACCTGGCACGGGTCGTCGGCGACCTCCAGCGGCACCGAGGCGACCTGTGAACCGGCCGACTCCAGCAGCACCGTGCGCCGCTCGGTGCCGAACTTCTTCGCCACCGCGGCCAGTTCGGCCGAGACCAGCTTCCGGAGCTCGGCGTCCGACTCCAGGATCGCGGTCAGCTGGGCGATCTCCTCGTTGAGCTGGTCGCGCTCGCTCTCCAGCTCGATCCTGTCGAAGCGCGTGAGCCTGCGCAGCGGGGTGTCCAGGATGTACTGGGTCTGGATCTCGCTCAGCGAGAAGCGCTCCATCAGGCGCTCCTTCGCCTGCGCCGAGTTGTCGCTGTCCCGGATGAGCCGGATGACCTCGTCGATGTCGAGCAGCGCCACGAGGAGGCCCTCGACCAGGTGCAGCCGGTTACGCCGCTTGGTCCTGCGGAACTCGCTGCGCCGGCGCACCACGTCGAAGCGGTGGTCGAGATAGACCTCGAGGAGCTCCTTGAGCCCCAGGGTGAGCGGCTGTCCGTCGACCAGCGCGACGTTGTTGATGCCGAAGGACTCCTCCATCGGCGTCAGCTTGTAGAGCTGCTCCAGCACGGCCTCCGGCACGAAGCCGTTCTTGACCTCGATCACCAGACGCAGACCGTGCGCCCGGTCGGTGAGGTCCTTGACGTCCGCGATGCCCTGGAGCTTCTTCGAGCCGACGAGGTCCTTGATCTTGGCGATCACCTTCTCCGGGCCGACGGTGAAGGGGAGTTCGGTGACGACGAGACCCTTGCGACGGGCCGTGACGCTCTCTATGGCGACCGTGGCGCGGATCTTGAACGTGCCGCGCCCTGCGGCGTAGGCGTCCTTGATGCCGCCGAGGCCGACGATCCGGCCGCCGGTGGGCAGGTCGGGTCCCGGGACGAAGCGCATCAGCGTCTCGAGGTCCGCGCCCGGGTGCCGGATGAGGTGGCGGGCGGCGGCGATGACCTCGCCGAGGTTGTGCGGGGGCATGTTGGTCGCCATGCCGACCGCGATGCCGGAAGCGCCGTTGACCAGGAGGTTCGGGTACGCGGCCGGGAGGACGACCGGCTCCTGCTCCTGGCCGTCGTAGTTCGACTGGAAGTCGACGGTGTCCTCGTCGATCGACTCCGTCATGAGTGACGTGGCGTCGGCCATCCGGCACTCGGTGTACCGCATGGCGGCGGGCGGGTCGTCGTTGCCCAGTGAGCCGAAGTTGCCGTGCCCGTCGACGAGGGGCAGGCGCATCGAGAACGGCTGTGCCATGCGCACCAGTGCGTCGTAGATCGACGCGTCACCGTGCGGGTGCAGTTTGCCCATCACTTCGCCGACGACCCGTGCGCACTTCACGTAGCCGCGGTCGGGGCGGAGCCCCATCTCGTTCATCTGGGACACGATGCGGCGGTGCACGGGCTTCATGCCGTCGCGGGCGTCGGGCAGAGCCCTGGAGTAGATCACCGAGTACGCGTACTCGAGGAAGGAGCCCTGCATTTCGTCGACGACGTCGATGTCGAGGATCTTCTCCTCGAAGTCGTCCGGCGGCGGGGTTTTCGTGCTGCGGCGGGCCATCGCGGCTGCGACTCCTTCACAGATTCTGTCGGGCAACCTCAGGTTCTGACGCCGACCATTGTGGCCCGCCGTACTGACAACACCGACCTCGACCCGTCCGAAGCGGTCCTCAGGGCCTCCGCGGAGCCCCCGTCCACGGCAGTATCCACGACAACATTCACCCGACGGGAACTTCGCCAGGTGCCCGTGCGCTTGCCTAGAGTGGCAGGTCCGGCAGGAAATCCTGTACCGATCGAAGGGACGTACATGCCCATGGGTCACACGGCCACAGCCCAGGCCGGCTCCGGCGGCTTGACGGCGACCGAGCACCGTCTGGCCAACGGCCTGCGCGTGGTGCTCTCCGAGGACCATCTGACCCCCGTCGCGGCGGTCTGCCTCTGGTACGACGTCGGCTCCCGCCACGAGGTGAAGGGGCGCACGGGTCTGGCTCACCTCTTCGAGCACCTGATGTTCCAGGGCTCGGGCCAGGTCAAGGGGAACGGGCACTTCGAGCTGGTGCAAGGGGCCGGTGGTTCCCTGAACGGCACGACCAGCTTCGAACGCACCAACTACTTCGAGACGATGCCCACGCACCAGCTGGAGCTGGCCCTGTGGCTCGAGGCCGACCGGATGGGCTCCCTGCTCGCCGCGCTCGACGAGGAGTCCATGGAGAACCAGCGGGACGTCGTGAAGAACGAGCGCCGCCAGCGCTACGACAACGTCCCGTACGGCACGGCCTTCGAGAAGCTCACCGCGCTCGCCTACCCGGAGGGCCACCCCTACCACCACACGCCCATCGGCTCGATGGCCGACCTGGACGCGGCGACGCTGGAGGACGCGCAGGCGTTCTTCCGTACGTACTACGCGCCGAACAACGCCGTGCTCTCCGTGGTCGGGGACATCGACCCGGAGCAGACGCTGGCCTGGATCGAGAAGTACTTCGGTTCCATCCCCTCGCACGACGGCAAGCAGCCCCCGCGCGACGGCACGCTGCCCGGCATCATCGGCGAGCAGCTGCGCGAAGTGGTCCAGGAGGAGGTCCCCGCGCGTGCGCTGATGGCCGCCTACCGGCTGCCGCACGACGGCACCCGCGAGTGCGACGCCGCGGACCTGGCCCTGACCGTGCTCGGCGGCGGCGAGTCGTCCCGCCTGCACAACCGGCTGGTGCGCCGCGACCGTACGGCGGTGGCCGCCGGGTTCGGGCTGCTCAGGCTGGCCGGCGCGCCGTCGCTGGGCTGGCTGGACGTCAAGACGTCCGGTGGCGTCGAGGTGCCGCAGATCGAGGCTGCGGTCGACGAGGAGCTGGCCCGCTTCGCCGAGGAGGGCCCCACGCCGGAGGAGATGGAGCGCGCCCAGGCGCAGTTGGAGCGCGAGTGGCTCGACCGGCTCGGCACGGTCGCCGGCCGCGCCGACGAACTGTGCCGGTACGCCGTCCTGTTCGGCGACCCGCAGCTCGCCCTGACCGCGGTGGGCCGTGTGCTCGACGTGACGGCCGACGAGGTCAAGGCAGCCGCCCGGGCGCATCTGCGCCCTGACAACCGTGCGGTCCTGGTCTACGAGCCGGTGGAACCGGCGGACGAGACCGAGGGCACCGACGCGCCCGAGGGGGCCGACAAGTGACCGACGCCGCCGTGACTGGAGTAGCGATGGAGTACCACCCGCAGCCGACCGCCGGCGAGGCCAGGCCCTGGGCCTTCCCCGCGCCCGAGCGCGGCGCCCTGCCCAACGGGCTGACCGTGCTGCGCTGCCACCGGCCCGGCCAGCAGGTCGTCGCCGTGGAGATCTTCCTGGACGCCCCGCTGGACGCCGAGCCCGAGGGCCTGGACGGTGTGGCCACGATCATGGCGCGCGCTCTCTCCGAGGGCACGGACAAGCGCTCCGCGGAGGAGTTCGCGGCCGAGCTGGAGCGGTGCGGCGCCACGCTGGACGCCCACGCGGACCACCCGGGTGTCCGCGTCTCCCTGGAGGTACCCGTCTCCCGGCTGGCCAAGGCACTCGGCCTGGTCGCGGAGGCTCTGCGGGCCCCGGCCTTCGCGGAGAGCGAGATCGAGCGCCTCGTGGGCAACCGCCTCGACGAGATCCCGCACGAGCAGGCCAACCCGGCCCGGCGCGCCGCCAAGCAGCTCTCCAAGGAGCTCTTCCCCGCCACCGCACGGATGTCGCGCCCGCGCCAGGGCACCGAGGAGACGGTCCGGCGGATCGACGCCGCCGCCGTACGCGCCTTCTACGACGCCCACGTCCGCCCGTCCACCGCGACGGCGGTCGTCGTCGGCGACCTCACCGAGGTGGACCTGGACGCGCTGCTCTCCGACACGGTCGGCGACTGGTCGGGCAATGCCGGCCAGGCCCGGCCCGTGCCCCCGATCACCGCGGACGACACCGGCCGTGTCGTCATCGTGGACCGTCCGGGAGCCGTGCAGACGCAGCTGCTGATCGGCCGGATCGGCGCGGACCGGCACGACAGCGTGTGGCCCGCCCAGGTCCTCGGCACGTACTGCCTGGGAGGCACCCTGACCTCCCGGCTGGACCGCGTGCTGCGTGAGGAGAAGGGCTACACCTAC
This sequence comes from Streptomyces sp. QL37, assembly GCF_002941025.1. Lineage (NCBI taxonomy): Bacteria > Bacillati > Actinomycetota > Actinomycetes > Kitasatosporales > Streptomycetaceae > Streptomyces > Streptomyces sp. QL37. The sequence goes on from NZ_PTJS01000001.1 coordinate 6,222,873, forward strand.
GGCGTCCGGGCCTTCGGCCAGGTGCTGCGCTCGACGGCGCCCGGCTCCTCGTCCGGGGCGGCGGGTGCGGCGATGCTCGCCATCAGCGGGTCCGTCGACACCGAGTCCACCGGCCCCGCGCTGGACGACCTCTGGAAGGTCCTGCGCACCCTGGCGGCCGAGGGGCTCACCGACGCCGAGCGGGAGACCGCCGTGCAGAACCTCGTGGGCGTCGCCCCTCTCAAGTACGAGACGGCGGCCTCCGTCGCGGGCACCCTGGCCGACCAGGTGGAGCAGCACCTCCCGGACGACTACCAGGCGAAGCTGTACGCACGCCTGGCCGACACCGGCACGGTCGAGGCGACCGCCGCCGTGGTCAACGCGTTCCCGGTCGACCGGCTGGTCACCGTCCTGGTCGGGGACGCCGCCCAGATCAAGGAGCCCGTGGAGGCTCTCGGTATCGGTGAGGTGTCGGTCGTCAGCGGCTGACGGAACCGGACATGACGGACCCCGGCAGGTGACTCCCGCCGGGGTTCTGTCATGTGTCCGTATTGGGGAGAAGTTCGCGGTATGTCCTGTGGGATGTACGACAAAAGGCCCTTTCCGTTTGGCGGCGGAAAGTCTCCCGATCTAGCGTCGGCGCGGCTGTCCGCCGGACGATTGCCGCGCCCGCGGCGCCGGACAGTCATCGCCGAGTCCCCGTCAGGCGCGAGCCTGGGGAGCCGGGGACCCACGAAGTCCCTGGGGTGAATCGGATCCCTGTACCTCCTCGGAGGCTCGGGGGCCCGTAGGAGACCTTCCTGCTCCGAACCCGTCAGCTAACCCGGTAGGCGAGAAGGAAGGAAAGGATCAGCCCCTCCATGGCGTTCATCCGTGCCACCGGGAAGCACCGTGCCCCGAGCCGCCTGACGCGCAAGAGCGCCAAGGTCGCCGGCGTCGCCGCCCTGGCCACCACCGGCGTACTCGGCGCCACGGCCTCCCCGGCCCTCGCCGCGGACTCCGAGGTCACCGCGGGCAGCACCGGCCTGACCCAGACGGTCGCCCTCGACACCACCCTCGCCGCCCAGATCGAGGCTCAGGCGAAGGCTCAGAAGCATCAGGCCGACGTCGCCGCGAAGGCCGCGGCCGAGGCGAAGGCCAAGGCGAAGGCGAAGGCCGAGGCCGAGCGCAAGGCGGAGGCCCGCGCCAAGGAGGCGCGCGAGGAGAAGGCGCGCGCCGCCCGCGCCGCCGAGCGTGCCCGGCTCAACGCCTTCCACCTCCCGGTCGCCGGCTCCCACGTCACCACCGGCTACAAGTCCGGTGGCGCGCTCTGGTCCTCCGGCACCCACTCCGGCGTGGACTTCCAGGCCGCGTCCGGCACCTCGGTCGTCGCGGTCGGCGCCGGTACGGTCGTCGAGGCCGGCTGGGGCGGCGCCTACGGCAACAACATCGTGCTCAGGATGAAGGACGGCACGTACACCCAGTACGGCCACCTCTCCTCGATCGGCGTCTCCGTCGGTCAGAGCGTCGGCTCGGGCGAGCAGATCGGCCTCTCCGGCTCGACCGGCAACTCCACCGGACCGCACCTGCACTTCGAGGCCCGGACCACCCCCGAGTACGGCTCGGACATGGACCCCGTCGCCTACCTCCGCGCACACGGCGTCCAGGTCTGACCCCACGCCGCACCGCGATCTCCCACGAAGGCCCCGGCACCCGCCGGGGCCTTCGCCGTGTCCCGGGGGACGACGCGTGCCGAAGCCTCCGCGGAAGTGCTTCCTGGCCAAAAGATATCCATGGATTCCACCCCGCCATCGGAAATTCCGGCCGGTTGCAATAGAGTCACAGAACAGGCGTCGATCGGCCGCGTTCCGCGGGGATTAAGGCGGAGGTTCGGACATGCGCATTCCCGCGCATTCGGTATGCACGGCAATCCGTGACGACATCGTCTCCGGTGTCTTCGAACGCGGCAGCCGCCTCACCGAAGAGGTGCTCGCGCGTCGCTACGGCGTCTCCCGCGTCCCCGTACGCGAGGCGCTGCGCACCCTGGAGTCCGAAGGGTTCGTCGTCACCCGCAGGCACGCGGGTGCCTGCGTCGCCGAGCCCACCGAGCAGGAGGCGGCCGACCTCCTGGAGATACGCATGCTCCTGGAGCCCCTCGGGGCCGCACGCGCGGCGCAGCGCCGCACCGAGGCGCATCTCAAGGTGCTCCGCGGCCTGGTCAGGCTGGGTCAGGAGCGGGTGCGCCGAGGTGAGGGGGAGGATCTGCGCTCCCTTGGGGGCTGGTTCCACGAGACGCTGGCGCAGGCCTCGGGGAGCCCCGCGCTGATCGCTCTGCTCACCCAGCTCCGGCACAAGATCGCCTGGATGTACGCGGTCGAGCAGCCGGTCCGCCCCGCGGACTCATGGGCCGAGCACGGGGCGCTGGTCGACGCCGTCGCCCGCCGCGACGCGGAGCGGGCCAGGGCGCTCGCCACCCAGCACGCCGAGCGGGCGACAGCGGCCCACCGGCTGCGGCGCGCGCCGGGGAACATGCCCGGCCAGGCCCGGGTGAGGACTTCGCAACACCCCGTAAACATCGCGGGAGTCCGCCATTAACAATTGCGCCGTATACAAAGAGGGTAATTGCCGGAGGGCTTTCTTTTTGCTGCCCTGATCCATGCTTTCCGGAGCGATTTCCGCTCCGGTTCGGGAAGCAGAAAAGCCGCGGCTCCCGGTCGGGGGTGCCGCGGCTTTTCCGCAGAAAAAATTCCGGTTCGAAGTGGCCGGAATCAGACGGTCTCCGGGAGCTCCTCGAGCCCCTCGGCGACCAGCTTGGCCAGACGGTCGAGGGCGGCCTCGGAGTTGTCCGCCTCGGAGGCGAGCACGATCTCCTCGCCGCCCTGGGCGCCCAGGCCGAGCACCGCGAGCATGGAGGCGGCGTTCACCGGGTTGCCGTCGGCCTTGGCGATCGTCACGGGGACGCCGGATGCCGTGGCGGCACGGACGAAGATGGAAGCGGGGCGGGCGTGCAGGCCCTCGGCCCAACCGACGTTGACGCGGCGCTCAGCCATGGTTCTGCCCTTCACGTAACAATGGGTTGTCTAGACCAGTCTCGCACAGCGGCGCGTACCGCTGTGCCCGGCATCACCGGGGGCGCTCGCCGCCCGCCGGCTCCCTCAGCGTGCCCCTGCCGCCGACCCGCCGCGACCGGGGTCGCGAGCCGTAGGCTTTGTCCATGGAGCCCACTCCGGAGCAGAGTCCGCACCACGCGTACCCCGACCACTGGGAGGCGGACGTGGTGCTCCGCGACGGCGGCACCGCGCGGGTCAGGCCCATCACCACGGATGACGCCGAGCGGCTGGTCAGCTTCTACGAGCAGGTGTCCGACGAATCGAAGTACTACCGCTTCTTCGCCCCGTATCCCCGTCTCTCCGCCCGTGACGTGCACCGCTTCACCCATCACGACTACGTCGACCGGGTGGGACTGGCCGTCACGATCGGCGGCGAGTTCATCGCCACCGTCCGCTTCGACCGCATCAACGAGCAGGGCAGGCCCGCCTCGGCCCCCGCCGACGAGGCGGAGGTCGCCTTCCTCGTGCAGGACGCCCACCAGGGCCGCGGTGTGGCGTCCGCCCTTCTCGAACACATCGCGGCGGTGGCCAGGGAGCGGGGGATCCGCCGTTTCGCCGCGGAGGTGCTGCCTGCCAACAACAAGATGATCAAGGTGTTCAGGGACGCGGGGTTCACCCAGCAGCGCAGCTTCGAGGACGGATCCGTCCACCTCACCCTCGATCTGGAACCCACGGCCGAGTCCCTCGCCGTCCAGCGCGCCCGTGAGCAGCGGGCCGAGGCGCGCTCCGTGCAGCGCCTGCTGACCCCCGGTTCCGTCGCGGTCATCGGCGTCGGCCGTGCGCCCGGCGGTGTGGGCCGGACCGTGCTGCGCAACCTCCTGGGCTCGGGCTTCACCGGGCGCACGTATGCGGTGAACACCTCCTTCGCCGCTGATACGGGAACCGCCGAAGGGGTGCCCGCGCACCGCTCGGTGGGTGAGATCGGCGAGCGGGTCGACCTCGCGGTCGTCGCCGTTCCGGCCGACCGGGTGCCCGAGGTCGTGGCCGACTGCGGCGAGAACGGCGTCCAGGGCCTCGTCGTCCTCTCCGCCGGTTACGCCGAGCGAGGCGCCGAAGGCCGGGAGCGGCAGCGGGAACTGGTCCGGCAGGCACGCTCGTACGGCATGCGGATCATCGGCCCGAACGCCTTCGGCGTCATCAACACCTCCGGCTCGGTCCGCCTCAACGCCTCCCTCGCCCCCGAATCGCCCGAGGCCGGGCGCATCGGGCTCTTCACCCAGTCGGGCGCCATCGGCATCGCCGTCCTGTCCGGTCTCCACCGCAGGGGCGCCGGGCTGTCGGCCTTCATCTCCGCGGGCAACCGTGCCGACGTCTCCGGAAACGACTTCCTCCAGTACTGGTACGAGGACCCGGACACCGATGTGGCCCTGCTGTACCTCGAATCACTGGGCAACCCGCGTAAGTTCACCCGGCTCGCCCGCCGGACGGGCGCCGTGAAGCCGGTGGTCGTGGTGAAGGGCGCCCGGCACAGCGGATCCAATCCGCCGGGCCACGCCGTGCCCGTCAGCCGGATCCCCGACGCGACCGTCTCCGCGCTGATGCGCCAGGCGGGCGTGATCCGTGTCGACACCGTGACGGAGATGGTGGACGTCGGCCTCCTCCTCGCCGGCCAGCCCCTGCCGGACGGTCCCCGCGTGGCGATCCTGGGCAACTCGGAGTCGCTCGGCCTCCTCACCTACGACGCCTGCCTGGCGGAAGGGCTCCGGCCCCGCCCGCCCCGCGACCTCACCACGGTGGCGAGCCCCCAGGACTTCCGTCACGCGCTCGCCGAGGCACTCGCCGACCGGACGTGCGACGCCGTGATCGTGACCGCGATCCCCTGGGTGGGAGAGAACGGCGAGGCGGAGACCGGTGACGGCGAGGTCCTGGCGGCCGCCCTGCGCGAGGCGGCGGCCGACGGCCCCGCCAAGCCGGTGGCGGTGGTGCACGTGGAGATGGGCGGCCTGGCGCAGGCCCTCGCCGCCGCCACGAGCACGGCAGGCCCGCGCGAAACCCGGCGGCCGGCCGGCCCCGCGGCAGCCCCGGACCCGCCCGCCCCGGCCTCCCGGGTGAACGGGGCGGACGCCCCGGTGCAGACCGCACCCGACGGGCGTACGGGCGGCCCCGGGCCCTCCGTCGGGCGGATCCCCGCCTACCCCGCCGCCGAGCGAGCCGTCCGCGCGCTCGCCGAGGCGGTGAAGTACGCCCAGTGGCGGCGCCAGGCGGCCGCCCCCGGCAGGGTGCCCGAATTCCTGGACGACACCATCGACGAGCACGGGACCGCCGCGCTGATCGAGACGCTGCTCGGCCCGGCCCCCGACCCGCGCGGCCGTCCGCTGACCCATGACGAGGCGCGGGAGCTGCTCGCCCGCTACGGCGTCACCGTACGGCCGGCGCTCCCCGCCCCCGATCCGGAGGCAGCCGTCGCCGCCGCCGGGAAGATCGGCTACCCGGTGGCCCTCAAGACCACCGCCCCGCACCTCCGGCACCGCGCCGACCTCGGTGGTGTCCGGCTCGATCTCGCCGGCGAGGACGCGCTGCGCCGGGCGTACGACGAACTGACCGATCTGCTGGGCACGCCCGCCGAACTCCGGCCAGTCGTCCAGGCCATGGCGCCCAGGGGCGTCGACACCGTCGTGCGGGCGTCCATCGACGCCGCCGCCGGCGCCGTCCTCTCCTTCGGTCTGGCCGGCGCGCCCTCCGAGCTGCTGGGCGACACGGCCCACCGTCTCGTCCCCGCCACCGACCGCGACGCGGCCGAGCTGATCCGCTCCATCAAGGCGGCTCCGGTGCTGTTCGGCTGGCGCGGAGCCGCGCCGGCGGACACCGCGGCGCTCGAAGAGCTCCTGCTGCGGGTGTCCCGGCTGGTCGACGACCACCCCGAGGTGGTGTCGGTCGCCCTGGAACCCGTCGTCGTCGCCACGCACGGCCTGACGGTGCTCGGAGCGAGTGTCCGGCTCGCCCCGCCGCCGGCCCGCAGCGACCTCGGCCCCCGCCGGCTCCCCAGCTACTGACCGCCCACGGACCCGCGCACGGCGTCCCCGGCAGTCACCGGCCCCCCGTAGGATGGTTCCCATGGCAAAGACCGGTACGACGACCCAGGGGCTGCGCGCGGCGATCGAGCGCAGCGGCTACTACCCGGCCCTCGTGGCCGAGGCGGTTGAGGCCGCCGTCGGCGGGGAGCCGGTCGCTTCGTACCTGGTGCACCAGGAGACCACCTTCGACTCCAACGAGGTCCGGCGCCATGTCACGGTCCTCGTCCTGACGGACACGCGCTTCATCGTCAGCCACACCGACGAGCAGGCCGCCGACACCAGCTCCCCGACGCCGTACGCCACGACGTCCACCGAGTCGGTCAAGCTCGACCGGATCTCGTCCGTCGTGGTCAGCCGCGTCGTCGCCAATCCCGAGAAGTACGTGCCCGGCACGCTGCCCCGCGAGGTCGTCCTGACCATCGGCTGGGGCGCCGTCTCCCGCATCGACCTGGAGCCCGCGGCCTGCGGCGACCCCAACTGCGAGGCCGACCACGGCTACACCGGGAGCTCCACCGCCGACGACCTCAGCCTCCGCGTGAGCGAGGCCGGGGACGGCCCCGACACCGTGCGCCAGACCCTCGCCTTCGCCCAGTCCCTCTCCGAGGCCACGGCCGCGACCGCGGCTGCCCCCCGCTGATGGTCCAGCCCGCATGGCAGGACCCCGTCCTGCTGGCCCCCGAGAGCGCGCCCGCACCCGAATACGGAACCGGTTCCCTCGCGGACCTGCTGCCGACACTGGTCGCCGGACAGGGCGTACCCGGCTTCGAGGCGGCGATCCCGGAGCTCACCCCCGCCGACCGCAACTGCGTCTTCCTGATCGACGGACTCGGCTGGGAGCAGATCAGGGCCCACCCGGACGAGGCCCCGTTCCTGCACTCGCTGCTCCCGACCTCCCGCGGCGGCACCGGCCGGCCGATCACCTCGGGATTCCCGTCCACCACGGCGACCTCGCTCGCCTCCGTCGGCACGGGCCTGCCCCCGGGCGAGCACGGGCTGCCCGGCTACACGGTGCGCAATCCGGCGACGGGCGCGCTCATGAACCAGCTCCGCTGGAAGCCGTGGACCGACCTCAAGGCCTGGCAGCCGCACCCGACGGTCTTCAAACTCGCCGACGCCGCCGGGGTACGCACGGCCCAGGTCTCCGCCCCCGACTTCGAGCAGACGCCCCTGACCAAGGTGGCGCTCAGCGGTGGTTCCTTCCTCGGCCGGCTCACGGGCGAGGACCGGATGGACCTCGCGGCGGAGCGGCTCGCCGCAGGCGACAGGTCCCTCGTCTACACCTACTACAGCGAGGTCGACGGCCAGGGACACCGCTTCGGCGTCGACTCCGACGCCTGGCGCGGCCAGCTGATGTACGTCGACGGGCTCGCCCGGCGCCTCGCCGAGCAGCTTCCGCCCCGCTCCGCGCTGTACATCACCGCCGACCACGGCATGATCGACATCCCGTTCGACGAACAGTCCCGGATCGACTTCGACGAGGACTGGGAGCTGAGCGCCGGGGTCGCCCTGCTGGGCGGCGAGGGCCGTGCCCGCCATGTGTACGCCGTGCCGGGGGCCGAGGCGGACGTGCTCACCGTCTGGCGCGAGGTGCTCGGCGAGCAGTTCTGGGTGGCGAGCCGTGACGAGGCCGTCGCGGCGGGCTGGTTCGGCCCGAGGATCGACGAGCGGGTCCACGGCAGGATCGGCGACGTGGTGGCCGCCGCCCACGACGACGTGGTGATCACCGCCTCGGCCAAGGAGCCCCACGAGTCCGCGATGGTGGGGATGCATGGTTCGCTGACCCCCGTGGAACAGCTGGTTCCGCTCCTCGAAGTGCGCTCGTAGCCGGCCTCTCCCGCTTTCCCTCCCGCACTCGCCCACCCCTCCGAAAGGCGCACACCCTCTCATGCCCGAGCTCGTGTTCTTCTCCGGGACGATGGATTGCGGAAAGAGCACCCTGGCTCTCCAGATCGGCCACAACAGGGCGGCGCGCGGTCTGCGAGGAGTGATCTTCACCCGGGACGACCGGGCGGGGGAGGGGAAGCTCTCGTCGCGGCTCGGACTGGTGACGGAGGCGGTCGAGGCCTCCCCGGGCATGGATCTGTACGGCTATCTCGTGAGCCGGATGTCGAAGGGTGACAAGGTCGACCACGTGATCGTGGACGAGGCCCAGTTCCTGGCCCCCGAGCAGATCGACCAACTGGCCCGTGTCGTCGACGACCTCGGCCTCGACGTGTTCGCGTTCGGCATCACCACGGACTTCCGCACCAAGCTCTTCCCCGGCTCGCAGCGGCTCATCGAGCTGGCGGACCGGATAGAGACGCTCCAGGTCGAGGCCCTGTGCTGGTGCGGTGCCCGTGCCACGCACAACGCCCGGACGGCCGGCGGGGTGATGGTGGTCGAGGGCGAGCAGGTCGTCGTCGGGGACGTCGACCGGCCCGCCACGGACGTCGGCTACGAGGTCCTCTGCCGCCGTCACCACCGCCGCCGCATGACGAGTGCCGCCGCCCACGCGGGTGCGCTGTCGCCCGACGTCCTGCCGGTCGCCCCGGCCTGAGCCCGGACGGCTGCTCCTGTTGCCCTGACAGACGGTGCCATCGCGTAGGAGCCTGGTGAGTGCACGGGCGCCGCTCGCTGAGGGCGGTCGCGCGCCGGACGACTTGGGGGACAGTCATGTCGGATTCGAGCACGCAGCCGCGCCTGTCGGTTCTGCGTATCGACGGGAGCACCGAACTTCCCTTGCTGTACGTCTATCTTCCGGACGAACAGACTTTCCGGACCATGGGTTACGTGCGGCTCCCGCACATCACCCTGCCGGGGGGAGTCACCCTCCCGGGGCCGGACACCGCGGAGGCACGGGACGCGTTCCTGCGGGAGGTTCTCACCGCCCTGCTCGTCCCGCCCCGGCGCGCGCGGAGCATCGTACGCGCGGCCAGTCATGTGGGGGCCGGAGGGCCCGGTGTGCCGGTGCCGCTGCCCGACGCGGAGGGCTCGGGCGGGAACGACGGTTCACACCTGCTCGGTACGGGCATGCTCGTGGGACTGCTGGCCGGATCATTGGCCGGATCATGGTTCGCCGGCTGGAACGGTGCGGTGATCGGAGCCTTTCTGGGCGCGGCCACGTTCGGTGATCTCTTCATGGCCGGCTGGCAGTTGGCGCATGTGCGCAGCCCGGACAACGCCGTCGAGGTGCACGACACCCTGGCCCTCTTGATGATCACGGTGGGCGTCGTCGGTGGCGGTGTGGCCGGGTGTCTGCTGGGTGACGGAGGTTTCGCCCAGGCCCGCGGCCTGTTCCTCGGCATGTCTCTGGCAGCCTTCGTGCTGAGCCTGGTGGCCGCCGGTTTCAGCATGGTCCCGTTCCGTCAGCGCGTGGTGGTCTGGCTCGGGCCGCCGGCCGTCGGAGGCTGTTGCTGGGCCTTGTACACGCTGTGGAACAGCCCGGCGGCCCTGGTGATCGGCGTCGTGGCGGGCACGGTCATCGCGGCCACCGGCACCCGTGGCATCACCGGCAGGTGAGGCGGGGGACGGGGTCAGGCATCCGGTGCGGCCGTTCCGGTGGTGGGCTCGCTGCCGTCGCCCGCCGGTGAGATCTCCCAGGAACGGGTGGCGGCGTCGTAGGCGACACGGAACCATCCGTCGGCGCCCCGCAGCGTGGCCAGCACGTCCTGCAGATGCCGGGACTCCTCCTGCGTCAGCCGTTTGGGCATCACGATGACGAGCCGCCGGTCCCGCACCACGACCTCCAGCAGATCGGCCTGGGTGACCAGCCCCTCGATCGCTTCAGGGCGGTCACGGCGCATCAGGCCGCGGATCTTGGTCCAGACGTCCTCCCCCGCCTTGGTCACGAGGGCTTGCACGAACGGCTGGAGCAATGTCGTGGCCAGGACCACCGAGGCCAGCTCGGGCAGGCCACCGCGGAGGTCCTCATCGCTCAGTTCACACCCCCAGCAGTGCGCCGCGGTCCGCTGATGGCCGCAGAGCGCACACGGGAACCGCGACGTTTCGTCGATCGGCATCTTCACCTCGTCATCGGTGGCGGCATTCGGGTCGTCCGGAGCGGCACGGGACCGCGGACGCACGGTCCGAGGACAGGGTTTCCTGGCCGGCGAACACGGTAGGACATGACGCGTGGACAGTCGGTCAGTGAAGCACAACCAGCAGGCACGCCGGGCGTCGTGGCTGTTGCGGCGCGCGCACCGGTGGGGGCGGGCGAGGACACTCCGCAAGGCGGCGGAAGCCTTCGAGCTGGTCATCGCGGTGATGCCGGCCGATCACCCCGACCGGCCCGCCTGCCTGGGGAATCTGGGCGTCGCCCTGTGGCTGCGGTACGAACGCACCGGTGACCCGGGTTTCGTCGACCGGCTGATCGAGGTCAACGAGCTGCTCGTGACCGGCGTTCCGAGGGACCATCCGGACCGGGTGCGGTTCCGGAGCAACCTGCACACCGTACTGGGGAGCCTCGTAGCCGCTGTCGAGGAGTCCGGATCGCGCCGCGAGCTGGCCCGACTGCTGCCGCTGGCACGGGAGTCGGCCGAAGGGCCGGTGTACCGGCCGGTATTCCTCCCTCTCCTGGTCGAGTGCCTCGCGGAGCGGTACAAGCTGACGAGCGGTCCCGAAACGCTGACCGAGCTCGTCGCGCTGGAGCGGGAGCTCGTCTCCCTCACGGACGACGGCGCCCCCGAGGCCGGCGCCCAACTGGCCGGGCTGGGTGCCGACCTGCGCACTCTGGCTCTTCTGCGCGGCGAGCCGGAGACCCTCCGCGAAGCGGTCGCCGTCGGACGGCGGGCGGCCGCCCTGTGCCCCACGGGCCACGAGGACCGCAGCAGGTGCCTTTCGAGTCTGGGCAATTCACTGCACGCGCTGTTCTCCTACGAGGACCGGTCTCCCGCCACCCTGCGCGAGGCGGTGGCCGTCTCGCGGGAGGCGGTCGCGGTGGCGCCGGCCGGCCATCCGCATCGGTCCGCTTCTCTGACCGGGCTCGGTATCTCCCTGCGCACGCACTTCGAGGAGTACCGGGACCTGGCCGTGCTCAGGGAGGCGGTGCAGGTCAGCCGAGAAGCCGTTGACGCGGCTGTGCAGGACGTTTCCGAGTACGCCACCCACCTCGCCAACCTCAGCGCCGCGGCTCAGGAACTGTTCAAACGGACCGGAGACACCCAGGCGATCACCGAGGCGCTGGAAGCGGCACGGCGCGCCGTGGCTCTCTCCCCCGAGGGGAGCCCGCACCGGGCGGGCCGGCTGAGCGAACTGGGCAATGTGCTGCACATTCTGTCCCAGGGGCACGCCGGTGCGACGGCCGCGACGCGGGATGCGGCGCCCGTCGGCGAAGTGGGCGAAGCCTCGCGGGAATCGGTGCGGGTGGCCAGGGAAGCGGTGGCAGCCGGTGGTTCGGACAACGAGCGCGGCGGCAGGCTGAGCAACCTCGGTGTGGCCGCGCGCAGCCTCTTCGAGGTCACCGGCGAAGCCGAGGCGCTCGACGAGGCCGTGCGGGCCGCCCGCGACGGTCTCGCGGCCTCGCCGCCGGGCACACGGATGCGCGAGCTGTGCCTGCTCGCCGTGGTGAGGGCACTGGGCCTACGCCCTCCAGGGCCCGCCGAACTGGAGGAGATGCGCCGGTGCTGCGCGGAACTGGCCGCCATGGGCGCTGTGCCCCGCACCGACGTCATCGCCCACCTGGTCCTGGCCAGAGCCACGATGGCAGCCGGCGGTTCCGAAGCCGGTGCCGCCCTCGCCGCTTACGAGAGCGCCATCGCCCGCCTGCCGGAGATCGCCTCGCGGCACCTGCTGCGGCCCGACCGCGAGTACGGACTGGGCGAGCTGGCCGGCCTGCCCGCCGAGGCCGCGTCGGCGGCACTCGATGCCGGACAGCCCGAACGCGCGATACTCCTGCTGGAACACGCGCGTGGCCTGCTCATGAGGGAGAGCACCGGCAGTCGCAGAGACCTCGACGCGGTACGCCGGGCCGACCCCGTGGCGGCCGACGAGTTCGTCAGGCTGCACGAGCTGCTCAATGCCGCCGACCGGTCCAGCTCGGACCTCTACCGGCACGGCACGACGTCCTCCCCCGGGGACTCCGGTTGGATCGGACAGCGAAAGGAACTCGCGGAACGCTGGGACGACCTGCTGGCGCGCATCCGCAGGCTCCCGCTGCTCGAAGGCTTCCTGATGCCTCCGGCCATGACCGACCTGCGCCGACCGGCCCGGCGTGGGCCCATCGTGATGATCAACGCCAGCTCCTTCCGCTGCGACGCGCTGCTGCTCGGTGCGGCGGAACCCGTGCGGGTACTGCGTCTTGACTGCGACTACGCGGAGCTGCGGGAGCGAGCCCTGTCCTTCCAGTGGCTGCCGCCCGGTGCCCAGGACGCCCGGACAGGATCGCGACCGCGCGACGAGCAGCGCACGCTCGATGATCTGGCCTGGCTCTGGGACCACATCACCGAGCCGGTACTGGGCGCACTCGGCCTCCTGCGCGATGAGCCCGGGCCGGCCGCGCCGCCCCCTCGGCTCTGGTGGTGCCCGGTGGGGGTCGCCGCCTTCCTCCCGCTGCACGCGGCGGGCCGTCCCGCCGCCCAGGGGCAGCCGCCCACCTCCGTACTGGATCACGTGGTCTCCTCGTACACCTCCACGATCACCGCACTACAGCCGGCGGGGCAGCCACGGCCCTCCCCGCCGGACGGCGACGAGGGCTTCCTGGTGGTCGAGCTCAGCAGGACGCCGGGCGCGCGTGCCCTGCCGGGAGCCCGCGCCGAGGCCCGCCGCCTGGCCGAGCTGCTGCCGCGACCGACGGTGCTCTCCGGTGAGCGGGCCACCCGCGACGCGGTGCTCGCGGCCCTGCCCCGGCACCGTGTCGCCCACTTCGCCTGTCACGCCCTGACCCATCCCGTGTTCCCCGCCCTCAGCCGACTCCTGCTGCACGACCACGCCTCGGCTCCTCTCACCGTCACCGAACTGACGGCGCTACGGGTACCGCACGGCGAACTGGCCTACCTGTCGGCGTGCGAGACGGCCAAGTCCACCGAGGCCCTCGTGGACGAAGCCGTGCACATCGCCGCCGCGTTGCAACTGGCGGGCTACCGGCATGTCATCGCTACCCTCTGGCCCATAGCCGACGGGGCGGCAGGCCGCGTCGCCGACGACTTCTACACCGGGCACGCCCCTTCCTTCGACCTCGACGACACGGCCCGGATGCTGCACCGGGCGGTCCGTGGTCTGCGCGCGGACGCACCGCACCGGCCCTCGCTCTGGGCGGCACACATCCATCTGGGCGAGTGACACCGGCGGCTGAGCCCGGTGCCGACGGGGCCCCGCCGGTGCCGACGGGCGTCGGCGGACGACGGGCCGGCCCTCGTCCGGAGCGGACACCCGGTGTCCGGGCGCCCTCAGCCGGGTGGGCTGATCCGCCGTAGCCCCCGCGTGGGCGGCCCGATTCCGGTCTACTGTGAACTCCACGTGTACGGACGCCGTTTCACCGCCGGGTCCGGGTACCTTCGTCCACGTGCCGGAGAAGACGCCGCAGGGCTCACGCAGGATCCACACCTTGTCCGTGTGCGCGGCCCGGCCGAGGTGATCACCCCGGCGGACCCGTCCGCGCCGACGGGGCACCGCGCGCCGCCGTCCGACCGCCGAAGGCGGACAGCGTTCGGCGGCGCCCTGATCGCGGCGTTCGGCGGCTTCGCCAGTTTCAATCTGCTGCTCTCCGCACTGCCGGCGTACGCCGTCCGCTCCGGCGCCGGGCCGTCGGGCGCCGGAGCGCTCACCGCCACGCTGATGGCGGCCACCCTGGCCGTCCAGCCCTTCACGCCGCGGCTCTTCACCCGGCTCGGACGGCGGAGATCCCTCGCGGTGAGCGGTGCGCTGCTGGGGCTGCCCTGTCTGGCTCTGCCGGCCGCCTCCTCGCTGACCGCCCTGAACGCCCTCGCGGCAGTACGCGGGCTGGGCTTCGGCATCTTCGTCGTCGCCGGTGTCACCTTCACCACTGAGCTGTACCCCGCCGCCGAACGGGGGCGCGCCATCGGCTGGTACGGCGCAGTGGTCGGGGTCGCCGGAGTCCTGGGTGCCCCCCTGGGTATCGCGCTGGCCCGGCAGGAGGCGTACGCACTCACCTTCGCCCTCGCGGCGAGCGCGGCCGGACTGGTGGTGGCCGGCTCATTCGGTTTCCCCCGGGAATCAGCGACCGCCCGCCCTGCCGCACCCCGGCCCCCGGGCGGAAAGCGTGCCCCGCGCGGGACGTGGAAGTCGTTGCGCCCCATGACCGGCCCCCTCCTGGTGGAGATCGCCTCCACCACGGCTTACGGCGTCGTCTTCACCTTCCTGCCGCTGACCGCCTCGGCCGCGCCCGAGGCGCTGCTCGCCGCGCAGGCTTCCTCCGTGCTCGCCCGGCTCGGCGCGGGGTGGCTCATCGACCGGTACGGCGGCCGCCGGGTGCTCGTACCTGCCGTTCTCGTCACCGCGCTCGGAACCGCCGCGGGCTCGGCGTCCCATGAACCGGCTCTGCTGCTGGCAGGCGCCGTCCTGTTCGGAGCGGGATTCGGCGCGGTCCAGAGCGCCACCCTGGTGCTTGCCATGCAGGCCGCCGGTGACAGCTCCGCCGGGCTCGGCCTGGCCGGAGTCGCGTGGAACATCGCCTTCGACGCAGGCACCGGGATCGGTTCGCTCGCGGGCGGCCCCCTGCTCGCTCTCGGCGGCCCGTCCGCACTCTTCGTGACGACCGGGGCCGCCCTGGCGGCGCTGCTCATCGTCCCCACGGCGCGAGGCCCCGGCGACCCGGACGTACGGGCATGACGGCATCGGTGCGTTTCCGTACACGTCCGCAAAGTCGCTGCAACGGTCCGTCGGACAGGAAGGCCGGCCCGATTTCACCATTCGGGTCGGCGTGGCCCCTCGTCGGTAACTCCCCGTAGAGGCCTGCGAGTTGTTATTCTTGGGGCCATGCGGATAGGCGTAAATGTTCCCAACTTCGGCCCCGGAACCACCCCGGATAATCTTGCCCGCTGGGCCAGAACGGTGGAGGGTCTCGGCTTCGACCTGTTGATGGTCTCCGACCATGTGGCGATCACACCGGATGTCGCAAAGCAATATCCCGCGCCGTTCTACGAGCCGTTCACCACGCTCGCCTGGCTGGCCGGTATCACGACCAGGATAAAGCTGGGCACCACGGTTCTCATCCTGCCCTACCGGCACCCCCTGCTGACCGCCCGAATGGCGGCCAACCTGCACCAGCTCTCCGGGGGGCGGCTGGTTCTCGGGGTCGGCGTCGGTTGGGCCCGGGATGAATTCGCGGCGCTCGGCGTGCCCTTCGAAAGGCGTGGCGCACTGACCGACGAATACCTTCGGGATCTGCGCGCCGCATGGGACGACGAAGCCGACTACCGGAGCGGACAGATTCCGATCTGGATCGGTGGCAACAGCGATGCCGCATTGCGCAGGGCGACACGTCTCGGTATGCCCTGGCATCCGCTGCGTTTCACGATGCCCTGGTTCCAGGAGGCGCTGGATCGGCTGAAGGGAATTGCGGCCGAACTTCAGCTGCCGGTGCCCGGTCTGGTGCCGCGCATCACTCTCCGGCTCACGGAGGCGCCGGTCGACCACCCGGAGCGTCGCGCCGGCGAAGGCACCATCGACCAGATCTTCGACGACATCGAACAGTTGCGCCTCGCCGGGGCGGAGACCGTGCTGCTCGACCCCTACAACGGTGATCCGGACGAAACCCTCCGGCCCGAGGCCGCATGGCGGGCGCTGGCCACCGTGGCCGCGCACCGGGCCCACCGATACCCCACAGAGACGGAGTAGCAGTGGCTACCAACGACCACGACCTTCCCGGGGGCGGCGCCGACGGCGCCGCAGTCACCGACACCGATCTGACGTACCTGCGCCGCTGCCTCGAACTGGCGGCGGAAGCGGTGGACGCCGGCGACTGGCCGTTCGGGTCCGTGCTCGTCGACGCGGACGGCAAGATCCTGGCGGAGGACCGCAACCGCGAGTCCACCACCGGAGACCCCACCATGCACCCGGAGTTCGAGCTCGCACGATGGGCCGCGGCCCATCTGAGTCCCGAGGAACGGGCCGCGGCGACCGTGTACACATCGGGCGAGCACTGCCCGATGTGCGCTGCCGCGCACGGCTGGGTCGGACTGGGCCGCATCGTGTACGCGAGCTCGGCCCAGCAGGCCCGGGAGTGGAAGGCCGAGTGGGGTGTGCCCCTCACCTCGCCCCTGAGCCCGCTGTCCGTCGGGGACGTCGTCCCGGGACTGGTGACGGCCGGCCCCGTTCCCGAACTCGCCGCGCAGGTGAAGGTCTTGACCCTTCGCTCCCGTACGGGGGCCGACGAGGCGAGCTGACGACGGCAGAAGCCCGGGCCCTCAGCGGCTGTCGCCGCGAGGCCCGGGCTTCTGCGTGGTCAGCCGTTGTGTCCCGGATCAGACCATGAACTGGTCGTACTTGGCCATGTGCTCCTGCAGTTCCTCCAGGCTGGGGTTGCGCCCGTTGGCCGTGAGACGGCCGAGGCCGCGGAAGTACTCCTCACGGTTGTAGATCGGATAGAACATGATCAGCAGGGTCGCGTCCTCATTGCCCCTGTTGGTGAAACCGTGCGGTTCGCCCTTGGGCACGTAGGCGAACGCGCCCGGCTCACCCACCACCTTGCGGTCGCCTATCGTGAACTCGATCTCGCCGCGCACCACGTAGAACATCTCCGTGGACTTCTTGTGCACGTGAGGGCTGGCACCCTTGGCCTCCGGGGCCATGTGGTGCTCGAAGAAGCCGAATTCGCCGTCGGAATCGGGCGTCGTGAGCTTGAGGTACGTCCTCTTCGTGTCCCGGATGTTGACGAACTCGCCTTCGCCGGCAGGGACATACAGCGGAACAGACACTTCTCTCCTCGGTTGGTGTGTGACAACGAACGGCCTGCTCACCGGCGCGGCGGCAGGAAGTGCATCAGGTGGTCTCGGCAAGGCTCGGGTCCTGCTGCGGCCGCTTGGCCGCCTGCGTCTGCGCCCACCGGCCGATGGCCGGGGCCGCGAAGCCGGCGGCCGCGAACACCGCGGCCAGTGCGACCCATCCGGTGGAGCCGACCGTGACGATCAGGCTGACCGCGATCGGTGCCGCGATCTGCTGCACGGCGACGCCGAGCCAGAAGACCGAGAGGTAGACGCCCTCCTGGCCGGAGGGCGCGAGCAGGTAGGACCCGCCCCATCCGCCGGCGGACTGCCACAGCTCGCCGCCCGTCAGGGCGATCATGGCCAGCAGCAGCACGACGACGGCAAGGACGACCGGCAGCCCCGGTGCGGCGCCGAGCAGCAGACAGCAGGCGGCGAGCGAGATCCCGGCCCGCACCAGTGCGCGCGACGCGCCGGGGATGTCCTCGGTGCCACGGCTCGCCCGTACCTGAAGGAGCACCGCCAGTACGGTGTTGACGGCTACCAGGGGTGAGATCAGCGCGGCCGAGACATCCGTGTGTCCCACGATCCACAAGGGGATGCCGATGCTGAGCAGGGTCATGTGCATGGTGAGGATCGCGTTGATTCCGGCGAAGGAGAGGAACGAGCCGTCCCGCAGCACTCGGACCGAGAACCGCCGGCGGAGTTCCTTCGCCGGTGCGTTGAGCAACGGCAGCCGGGAGGCGAGGAACGCCAGTGCGGCGAACGACGCGGCGTTCAGCAGGAGGATCACGGCGTACCCGGGCCGGGTGTCGATCAGCAGCCCGACACCGCCGAGCAGGGCTCCGACGGTGAAGCCGACGTTGCGCGTCGACCGCAGGACGGCGACCACCCTGACCCGGTCCGAGGTCGACACCGCCTGCCCGACGAGGGCCTGTTCCATCGGTGCGGCCGCCTTGTCGACGAGGCCGAGCAGACACACCACGGTGAGGAACTGCCACAGGTTCTGGACGAACGGGTAGACCACGAAGCAGGCGCAACGCCACAGGCTCACCCCGATCAAAACCTTCTTCGGACCGATCCGGTCCGCCACGATCCCGATCGGGATCGCCGTGGCCAGGGCGATGGCGGCGGACAGGCCGAGTCCGAAACCGAGGTTGCGCTCCGACAGGTGGACCGATCTGGTGATGAACGGGACGGAGACGGCCAGGAAGGCGCCCGTTCCCACCGCGTCGATCGCCCCGATCACGGCGAGCCGTATGCCGACCGATCCTCCGGGTATGGACGTGCGCAGCCCACGTAGGCGCTGCCAGCGAACAGACATGTCGTTCCTCAATCAGTGGCGATGCGGATGGCGGCGTCCGCGTCCAGGACGCGCCGCCGCGTGGTGTCCGCGTCCGGTCCGGTCGCGATGACGTGCCCGGCGCGGTCCCAGGAGGAGGCCCATGCCCCGACCTCCTGGCCGGCCTCGACATCCACCTCCACCGCCCGGATGCCCGGCAGTTCCTTCGCCGTGTCCTCGCCGGCGACCTCGGTGACGGTGCCCGGCCGGGCCGACAGGAAGCGGATGGCGGACGTCCGTTGCGCTGTCCGGGGAAGCGTGACGGGGCGGTCGGCCAGGAGGTCCATGAGGGTCAGCCTGATCCGGGTGTCGTAGGCCAGGTCGATCAGGTCGATCAGGTAGTCGCCGGGGCAGCGTCCGGCGCATTCGACCAGCGTCGGACCGGACTCGGTCAGGATCCACTCGGCGTGCAGGATGCCGGTTCGGAAGCCGAGCGCGTCGACCAGCGCCCGGACGGCCGTCTGGAACGCCGCCTCCGTGTCCTCGTCCAGCGGTGCGGGCAGCAGATGGCCGAGCTCGACCGGATACGGCCCCGGGATCACCGTCTTGGCGGTGATGTTCTCGAAGACGATCTCGCCCCGCCGGACCAGCGCCTCGATGCTGTATTCGGGACCTTGCAGGCGCTCCTCGGCCAGGAACCGCCATTCCAGCGGCCGGTCGGGCACCTGTTCGTACTCGGCGGCCGACGAGGTCCGCTCCCACGCCAGTGCCGCGGTGGTGGCGTCGACCGAGTCCAGCAGTTGCACGCCGACACTCGCCTGCCGGTTCGCCGGCTTGACCACCACCGGCCCGTCACCGGCGAACTCGAGGATGTCCTCGGGGCCGTGCACCTCCCGCCAGCGTGGATTGCGTACGCCGCCCGCACCGGCGACCTCGCGCAACCTGACCTTGTCCCGAAGTGCCTGCGCCGCCGTCTCCGTCGCGCCCGGCAGCCCCAGCTTCTCGGCCAGCGCGGCCGCCGCCGGCACCGCGTACTCCAGACCCGGTACGACAGCGGCCACCGGCCGTGCCGCCGACAGCTCGACCGCCAGGTCAAGGGCTTCGGCCGACTGCTGGTAGCTCGCCGGGACGATCCGGTCCAGGCAGTCGAACCTCGACGCCGCGTCGCGCAGTTCACGCTTGCGGATGATGTCGGGTTCCTCGATCACCACGACGGACCCGCTGGGTACCCTCCCGTCGATCGCGCGCAGATAGGCCGCGTTGTAACCGACGAACAACACCTGGGCGTCCGTGTCGGGGACGGTCATGGTGACCTCCTGTCTGATGGGACGGACCACTGCATGGCACTGCCTTTCCTCATGAGCGGGTAGCCGCGTGCGCGACGACGTTCATACGGGTGCTCCGAGCGCCTCGCTCCGGCCGCCGGCCCGTGCGGGCACTCCGTCGATGACGACCTCTATGGAGGCGAGTACCTCGGCGCATCGCGCCTGCGCCTCCTCGGGCGAGGGGCCGGAGACGATGACGTGCCCCTGGCGGCTCTTGGAGTCGCGGACCGCCGGCACGGTGTCTCCGGGGGACAGCCGGAGGGTCAGCTCGTCGACGTGGCCGAGCCGGGCGGCCGCCTCCGGACCCCGGATCCCGTCCACATGGCCGGGCGGGAAGGTGAAGAACCGCACGATCGCCGTGGCTGTCGGCTCGGACAGCTCGGCCGTGGTGCCGGCCAGGGAGGCGAAGACCGCCTGTTCCATGTCCAGGCCGGTGGCCAACTGGACGAGTCGCGGTATGCGGTCACCACCGAGCCGGGCCTGCGACTCCACGATGCGCGGGCCCCGCTGCGTCCAGATGACCTCGGTGTGTGCGGGGCCGAACCGGTAACCGCAGGCCGTCAGGAACTTTGTCGTCAGTTCCTCGACGGCCTGCCGGCGGTCCTGGGTCAGCGGCGCCGGATGGACGTGCCCCACCTCCACGAACAGCGGTGGCGGCCCGAGCAGTTTCTCGGTGATGCCGACGACCTGATGCCGGCCGTCCGCACTCAGCGTCTCCACGCTGTACTCCGGACCGCGCAGGTACTCCTCCACCAGGAACGGGCCGTCGTACGCGTACTGGTCGACCAGCTGGGTCCAGGGCACCTGGTCCGCCGGTTCCCGCCACAGGAACACTCCCCGACTGCCCGCGAGCGCGGCCGGTTTGACCACGGCGGGCAGGCCGATCCGCGCGACAGCGCCCGGCACGTCGGCCCGGGTCGGCGCCGCGGCGAAGGACACCGGTGACAGACCGCGCTCCGCCAGCAGTTCCCGCATCGCGTGCTTGTCGGCGAGATACCGGATCGCCGCGGCCGGATTGACCTCGGCGTGCAGCTCCTCGGCCACCTCGTAGGCGCTGACCATGGTCTCTTCGCGGCCTATGTGGTAGATCACCGAGACGCCGTGCTCGCGCGCCACCTCACGGATGGTGCGACGCAGCAGCTCCTCGTCCCGGAAGTCGGCCGTCACGAACAGGTCGGCCAGCTCGCGTACGTCGTCGAGGTAACCGGGCGACTCCAGCCGTGGGTCCCAGATCGCGCCGACCCAGAACCCCTCTTCCCGCGCCTTCCGGACGAACTGGCGGTACGGCATCACCATCAGCAGGCGGGGCCGGGCGTCGGCGGGGACGGGGGCGGTCAACGGGCACCTCCGCTGTCGGCGGCCCCGGCCGTGACCTGCTCGGCCGCGCGGCCGAGCAGGCTCAGGTACCGCTCACCGGTGTCGGGCAGCAGGGTGACGACGCGCTTGCCCCGGTATTCCGGACGGCCGGCCACGACACCGGACGCGTGCACGACCGCTCCGGCCGAGACACCGACCATGAGTCCCGCGTGCAGCGCGAGCCGACGGGTGGTGTCCAGGGCGTCGGAGTCGGAGACCGCGATCACCTCGTCGATGAGCTCCTGGTCCGTGGTCGGCGCGATGAAGCCGCCGTTGAACCCCGGAATGCAGTGTGTGCCGGGTTCACCGCCGGAGAGGAGGGGCGACCCCGCCGGCTCCACCGCCACGAGGCGGACCGAGGGGTTCCTCTCGCGGAGGTACCGGCCCGCACCACTGAGGGTGCCGCCGGTGCCGACCCCACAGACGAACACGTCGATCAGCCCGTCGGTGTCGGCCCAGATCTCCGGGCCTGTCGACTCGTAGTGCGCCCGCGCGTTGTCCGGGTTGTCGTGCTGGCGGCAGAACCACGAACCGGGGGTCTCCCGGTGGATCTCCTCGGCCTTGTCGACCGCCGCCTGGTAGCCCCCCGCATGCGGAGTCGCCACCACCTCGGCACCGAGCGATCCGAGGATGGCCACCCGCTCCTGGGTCGCGTTGTCCGGAAGCACGATGACGCAGCGGTAGCCACGGGCAGCCGCCAGCGCCGCCAGCGAGATCCCGGTGTTGCCCGAGGTCGCCTCGATCACGGTGCCGCCGACCGGTCCGAGCAGGCCCCGTTCCTCGGCGCCGCGCAGCATCGAGAGAGCGGCCCGGTCCTTGCTGCTGGACCACGGGTTGAACAGTTCCAGCTTCGCCAGCACGCTGGTGTCGGCCGGTGCGCCGTCCACGATCCGGTCCACCGGCAGCCGCAGCAGCGGTGTGCCGCCGATCAACTCGACGAGCGAGTCCGCGACCGGGCGCCGGGTGACCGGCACGGTCCGGATGCTGATCTCCTTGGCGGCGGCCTCGGCGGTCCGCGCCGCGAGCTGGGCGGTTTCGGCCACCACGAGCACATGACCGGCCCGGTCACCGTTGCGGCGGAGCTCCCGTATCTCGTCGCCCGGCTTCGGCTTGAGCACGACCTCCTCCACGCCGGGCAGCGCGGCGGCTCGCTCCTGACCGCTGATGGACTCCACCCGGCCGGGCTGTGCCGTCAGATAGCGGATGGCTGTTCCGCCGACCGGGTGCTCGGGCAGGACTCTGGCCGGGAGCGGCTGGCCGAGGTACTGCCGGGTCACCAGTTCCAGGGAGCGGATACCGAGAGCGCGGTCGACCAGGTACGTGATCTTGCCGCCGGCGGGCCGTGGGTTGATCTCGATGAGCTTGGGGCCCGACCCCGTGACCTTGATCTCGACGTGCGCCATGCCCAGGTCGAATCCGACCCCGCGCAGTGCGTCCACGGCCAGTTCGCCGCAGGCGCGCACCGTCGGCCCGGGCAGGCTGGACGGGAAGGTGTGGCCCAGCTCGACGAAGTAGCCCAGGCCGCCGACCGACTTGTCGGTCACCCCGAACACCTCGTAACGGTCACCGTCGGCCAGCACCTCCACGCTGACCTCGGGACCGCTCAGGTACTCCTCGACCATCAGCTCGTGGTAGCGGCTCTGGCCACGGGTGTTCTCCACCCTCGTTCTGATCAGCCGGACGTGCTCCCCGGCCTGGGCCGCGGTCTCCACCAGCCGGACATCCGCGCTGCTGGTCTCGTCCGCCGGCTTCACGACGCAGGGCAGACCGATCTCGGCCGCGGCCGACTCCGCCTCGGCAGGCGTCCGGACGGTGCGGAACGCCGGCATCGGCACCCCGACCTCCGCACAGCGCCGGCGCATCAGCGCCTTGTTGCGTGCGACGGCGACCCCGTTGACGCTGACCGTGGGGAGCCCGAGCAGGACGGCCACCTCGGCGGCCACGACCACGTCGTACTCGGCCAGGGTCAGGAAGGCGTCGAAGGGATGGTCGGCTCCGGCCGCGTGCACATGCGGCAGGAGCTCCTCCAGGATGTTCGTCTCGCAGTGGACGATCTCGTCGACGTAGTCGTCGAAGTAGGCCGGACCGCCCGGCACTTCGAGATAGCGGTCCAGGTCGCGGGTGAAGAAGGTGACACGGCAGTCGAGTTCCTTGATGATCTGCAGGCCCTCGAAGCCGGAACCGGAGAGGTTGCTCTCCAGGACACCGACATGAATCACGTATGCCTCCGATGGCATGCCGACACACGGTCGGGTGGGGACGGGAAGGACGGGGGCGGGCGGCGCGTCACCAGCACCCCGAGGTGGCCAGGGCGCGCAGCAGCTGGGCGGCGTCCTCGCGGTCCTCGGGCGACGGCCGTCGCACGATCTCGGCCGCGGGAGCCACGACGCGCGCGCCGGGTGGCACGTCGGTGAGCACGAGCGACCCCGCGCCGATCAGGGCGTCGTCGCCGACGGTGACCGGACCGAGCACGATCGCGTTGGTGCCGATCACCACCCGGTCGCCGAGGACCGGGTGCCGGCGGGAACCGGGGTCGCGCCGGCCGTCCCGCCACCAGCCGACCGCGCCGAGCGTGACCTGATGGAAGATCGTGACGTCGTCACCGACTCGGGCGGTCTCGCCGATCACCACAGCGGCCCCGTGGTCGATGAACACGCGCCGTCCGAGGCTCGCGCCCGGATGGATCTCGATCCCGCCGGTCGCCACGCGCGCCAGATAGGCCAGGACCCGTGCGCTGTGACGGTGGCCGCGGGTGTGCAGCGCATGCGCCAGCCGATGGGTCCACAGCGCGGGCAGCGCGGGATGCAGCAGCGCCTCCGCGCGCGAGTGCGTCGAAGGGTCCCGTGCGACGATCATGGAGAGGTCCTCCTTCGCCCGGGCGATCGTCCTGCGCATGCGGTCCTCCTCAGGTCATGTCCTGGTTGTCCTGCGGCCGTCGGATGTGGGCGGCCTGTTCAGTAGTTCGGGACCTTGATCAGATTGCCGGTGCCTCCGGCTATCTCCGGCACGTACACCCGCTCGTTCCAGACGTCCTGAGCCACCGGTTCGAGGGCGATCGACACCGTGCCCCCGTCGACGGAGAAGGCGGTCTGGACCGCCCTGGTGATCGCGTCGACCAAGGCCGAGACCTGGTGCGCCTCGAGGTTGCCGGGGAAGTGTTTGATGTTGACGTGGGGCACTCCGATGGCCTTTCCGATGAGCCGTGCGGACTGGATGGCGGTGACGAGTTCGTCCACTCCGCCGGTGCGGAGCAGGGCGTAGTGGTCGGCCTCCAGCTGTCTGATCCGGGGAGGCGTGGTCGACAGCACATGGCCGGAGTCGATGAAGGAGCCCTGATCGCCCTGGGCCCGGAAGACGGTGACCGGCGCCGCGACGGTGCGCTCGGCCAGCTCGTGAGGGGCGTACTCGAACAGGAACGTCCGCCGCACCACGCCCACGATCCGGCGCACCAGCTCGTGGTCCAGGTGCTCGAAGCGGTCGCAGACGAACGCGATGAACGTGTCCTCGTCGTGGGTGGCGGCCAGGCACTCGTCGACCGCCGACTGTTCGAGGTTTCCGGCGAACACCGAGTACAGGATGGAGACGAAGGTCGTGTCGGTGAAGCTGACCGCCGCGTCGGCGGAGGTCTCCTCGCGGACCTCCACCGGAGGTTTGCCCGGAGCGATGAGGACCACCTCCTCGACCCGCTCTCCCCGGCGCTCCAGCTGATACGCCACCTCGAAGGCGACCCGGGCCCCGAAGGAGTAACCCCACAGCACGTACGGGCCGTCAGGCTGGATCCGCCTGATGAGTTCGAGGTCCTCGGCGACCATCTCGTCGAAGGTCGGGTACGCGGTCTCGCCCGCGTTGACGCCGTGGGCCTGGACACCGAGGAACGGCCGCCCCAGGTCCAGCCTGCCGGCCAGGAGCCGCAGGCTCATCGGGTATCCGCCCAGCCCCGGCCAGCAGAACACCGGCCGGCGGTCGTCCCCGCCGCGCAGCCGCACCGCTCTGGACAGCGAGGTCGCCGGCTCCCGGTCGATGCGTCTGGCCAGCTCCGCGATCGTCGGTGCGTCGAACAGGACCTGGAGAGGCAGGGAGCTGCCCAGCTCCCTGTTGACCCGGCCGACCAGATTGACGGCGGTCAGCGAGTGGCCCCCGGCCGCGAAGAAGTTGTCCCGGATCGAGACCCTCTCCTGCCGCAGCACCTTCTGCCACAGCGCGGCCACAGCCTCCTCGGTGGGCGTACGGGGCGGGACGACAGGAGCCTCGGTGTCGCGCACGGCGGCCTCGTCGAGGGCGCGCAGAGCCTGGTGGTCGATCTTGCCGTTGGCGGTGAGCGGGAAGGAGTCCAGCACGGTGACCCGGTTGGGCACCATGTACGGAGGCAGGGAGGCGGACAGGTTGTCCCTGACGATCTCGGCCGGTCCACGTGTGTGGACGGAGTCCTCCTTCATCCCTTCGCTGAGCCGCTGTTCCGCGCTGACGCGACCGCCGAGGGCGAAGTAGGAGGCCCGGCCGGGTCCCAGCCCGGTGATGGCCGCGATGCGCCGGGCCGAAGGCAGGTCGTTGCCGGTCTCCGAGCTGTAGCCGGAGGACATCAGCCCCACGCCGATGTCGTTCATCTGGAGGCGCTGCAATTCCCGGCCGAGGTCGACGTAGCGCTGCCAGGGGGCTGGGGCCCGGCCGACCAGGGTGATCCCGAAGCTCGCGCGCTCGTAGACCTCCTGGTTGATGGCGATGACGTGCTGCTTCAGTATCAGTTCGTCGGACACCCGCACCAGGCCGGCGCCGTCGTACCGGTACTGGCCGCCGGCCAGATCGGCGATCCGGCCCGGATGCGCCTGCACGTAGACGTCCACCGGGCTGGGGAGGGCGGGGGAGGAGGACGACTCCACCTCGTACGTGGCCAGGTGGTAGTCCTCGTCAGGGCATCGCAGCAGTTCCTTGACCCCGGGCGTCCCCTCGCGGGCGTCGATCCGCAGGCCGAGTTCGGGGAGCAGTCCGTCGAACAGGCCGACCATGTGGCCGGCTTCGAAGTGGAGCACCTCCTGGATGTTGTTGCGGTAGACCGGCTCGATCGCCGACCGGCGGCCGATGAGGTGGACCCGCAGCCTCGGCACGCCGGCCGGTGCGGGAGTGATCAGGGAGAGCTGATGACTGACCGGGTTGTAGTAGTAGTGGCCGGGATCGAGGCCCGCGACGCCGGACAGTTCGAGGTACAGCTGAGTGGCGTACAACGCCCCGGGGGAGGCGTAGCCGTACTTGGGCAGCAGCCTCTCCTCGCTCGTGAACTGGCCGAAGGACCGGAGCAGAGTGCCGAGTTCGGACCGGGTCAGGGTGTTCGGGGTGCGGGGAGCGGCCGACTGGTCCGTCCGGCCGGCGAGCAGGCGCAGGACGTCGTCCCCGGTGACCTCGCCGCCTTCGAAGAACCGGTAGGTCTTGCGGGCGAACACCGTGCGCCGCTGCTGGGCCGTGGGCGACCGTCCGGGCAGATCGACGACCTGGCGCCCGGACTCCTGGCGCACCCCCAGGTCGGCGAGCTGGGCCCGTAGTTGCAGCTTGCTCCGCTTCGACTGGTGATGGGCGCCGTGGTTGCCCTGGTCCATCAGCGCGGCGCGGTCGGGGTCGAGCTCGATGAACGAGATGAGGTTGGCACCGAGTCTCGGGTCCTCCCGCACCAGGACGGCGGCGCGCTTCACCCAGTCGTGCTTCTCGATGGCCACCTTGATCTCGTCGAGTTCCACCCGGAAGCCGCGCAGCTTGACCTGACTGTCGGTGCGGCCGAGGAACTGGACGGTGCCGTCGTCGTTCCACCGGGCGAGGTCACCGGTGCGGTAGAGGCGGGCGAACCGGGGATCCGTGGAGTACGGGTTGGGGACGAACCGTTGGGCGGTCAGGTCGGGGCGCTTCAGATAGCCGCGGGCGAGCTGGCGGCCCGCGATGTGGAGCTCACCCGACTCGCCGTGCGGGACGGGCCGCCGGTCGGGGCCGAGGACGTGGAAGCTCATGTCCCGCACAGGCCGGCCTATGGAGATGTGGTCCGGGCCGTCCTGGACGGTGGCCCGGTCGACGCTGTGGGCCGACGCGTTGATCGTGCATTCGCTCGGGCCGTAGAGGTTGACCAGTTCGCAGTCCGGTAAGGCGTCGAGCAGTTCGATGGCCAGGCTCTTGGTGAGCGCCTCGCCGCCGCTGAAGACATGGGTGAGCGAGGTGCAGCGGGACAGCCGTCCGGTGTCGACGAGCGCCTGCAACAGGGTCGGCACTCCCTGGAGGGTGGTCACGTCGTTCGCCACGATCAGCTCCATGAGCCCGCCGGGGTCGGCGTAGACCCCTCGCTCGCTCATCACCACGCTGCTGCCGCAGGCCGGTGCGAGGATCTCCCACTGCGCCGCGTCGAAACTCAGCGGTGTCTTCTGCAGCACGGTCCTGCGCCGGTCCAGGCCCTGTTCGTCGGCCAGCCACCGCAACTGGGCGACGATGCTGTGGTGTTCGATGCCTATGCCCTTCGGGTTGCCCGTGCTCCCGGAGGTGTAGATGACGTACGCGAGGTCGTTCCCCCGTGCGGACGAGCGTCCGGCCGGCCTGGTGGCGGCCCCCGCCTCCGGCGATGCGGCCCGGGCTCCCGCATCGGTGAAGGTGACGATCTGCGTCTCCGGTGGCGTCATCGTGGCCAGCCGGGGAGCGAGGGACTCATCGGTCAGGATGACCCTGGCCCCTGAGTCGACGATCATGTAGCGCACGCGCTCGTCCGGATACTCCGGCGACAGCGGCAGGTACGCGGCGCCGGCGTGCAGGACGCCCCAGACGCTCGCCATGAGGCCGACGGACGGCTCCATGAATACGCCCACCAGCTCGTCGGCCCCCACTCCGAACCCGCGCAGGCGGTCGGCCACATTATCGCTGCGCTCGCCGAGCTGCTGGAAGGTCAGCCGCTCCGTGCCGCATATGACGGCCGTCCGGTCGGGCTGGACACGGACTGACGCGCGTAGCATGTCTGACAGAGACAATTCCTCGGGCACCGCTAGTTTCGCCATCATCCTTCGAACCTGGAATTCGTCATCGTGGAGTGCATCGCCGGTGAGGGGCAGGCCGGCATGACCGATGTCAAAGGCAGCAACAATGATCGACCACCTGTTGTCGCGTAACTGACCCTGGGAAACGTGAATGAGGGGACCGTGACCCGGGGTGGTCTTCTTCCCGGGCTTCTTCCGAAGGGAAGCGGTCGCGTTCGCGCAATGTGTGCCTGAACGGTCGCGTCAATGAGGGAACTTCATGCGGCCGTGCCGAGATCTGCCGGCGCTCAGGCCGTGTCGGTACATCGACGACATGGGTTCTGCGGTCGCGCAAAAAGTCCTGCGGGCACGCCTTGCACGCCTCCCCCCGATGTCGTTGAGCCATGGTTCTCGAATTCCGCCCTCCGGCCGGAGGAGGCGGCGCAAGCCGAAACAGGACAACCTTTCTCGGCGAGCAGCCAGAACGTACACGATGGACATGACCGGTGCCTGGCCCGACAACAGTTGCGGGCGCCCCTTTTGCGTCACTTGCCGCTGTGTCACTTCCAGCGGAAGGCAGGTGATCGCAGCATTACGTGATGCAAAGAGAGGGGCGGTGTTCCGGATGTCCCCCGTCGGCGGGGTGAGCGATTTCCGAACGCGTCTTCCATGGCGGACTCGCTGCTACAGGTGTCGGAGCGACCTCGTCCGCGCGGGCTCTCGACAACCCGGTCGGCCGGTCGGCTCCGGGCCGCGGAGGCGTTCACAGCCGTCTTCTGTAGTGAACATCTCGCGGCCGGGCCGTCCGTCGACGATCGGCCGACGGGATCTGGACACCCCGGAATCGTTCACAGAGCTGCAACGCATACGACAACTGTGAAGGTTCGGGACAGTGTGTGTCCGGCCGCTTCCCCGAGGCAGGCGTCGAGGCGGGAGGAGGTCAGCTGCCGGGAGGCCGCACGATCGTGAACACCGCGCCCTCCGGGTCCGCCACCGTGGCCAGCCTGCCGCTGGAGGCCTCACGCGGCGGTTGCAGCACGTGGCCGCCGAGCTCCACGACGCGTGCCGTCGCCTCGTCGGTGTCGGCGACCTGGAAGTACGTCATCCAGTGGGGCCCCCGGTCGCGCGGCAGGGCGTGCCCCACACCGTGCAGGGCGGCCACCGGGCGGCCCTGGATGTGCAGAGTCTGGTAGTCGAAGTCGGCCGAGACGACCGCCTCGGTCTCGAATCCGAACACGGCCTGGTAGAACTTGGCGACCGACGCGGTCTCCCGGGTCACCAGCTCGTTCCACACGGGGGTTCCCGGTGTGCCCGCGAGGGCGGTACCGAGGTGTTCGGCGGCCTGCCAGACGCCGAAGACCGCGCCGTTCGGGTCGGACGCGATCAGGAGGCGGCCGGCGTCCCCGGCGTCGAGGGGGCCGACCGCCACCGTCCCGCCGCAGGAGCGGATCGACTCCGCCGTGGCGTCCGCGTCCTCGGTGGCGAGATAGGTCGTCCAGGCGATCGGGAGGTGCCGGCCGGGCGGCAGCTGCCCGATGCCCGCGACCTCCTTGCCGCACAGCAGCGCTCGGACGTACGGACCCAACTGCTCGGGCCCGGGCTGGAACTCCCAGCCGAACAGCCGGCTGTAGAACTCCTGGGTCGCGGTCAGTCCGTGCACGATCAGACTCACCCAGCACGGTGCTCCAGGCTCGCGCCGGGCGGCAGCCTCGGTCATCTTCTTCTCTCTCCTCGTACCATCGGGGTGGCCGTACGGGGGGACGGAGCCGGTGCGGTGTCCAGCGGCACGGATACGGGTGCGTACGCTCCGTGCAGATGCTCGCACCACTGAGCCTCCGAGGCACCCCGGCCGCGCCGCGTTTTCCGGCTTCCGCTCAGGTCGAAGACCGTTTTGGTGCGATACATCCAATTCGGCACTACGTCACCGAGGGCTGTCGCCCCTGCGCGAAGATGGCACCCATGAAGCCCATCATCACCGCATCCGAATACCTGAGCGAGTCGGCGGGTCCGCGCCCGCCGGTGCTCCTGGACATCCGCTGGCAGCTCGGCGGACCGAACGGCCGCGCCGACTACGAGGCCGGGCACATCCCGGGCGCTGTCTACGTCGACCTCGACTCCGAGCTCGCGGGCCCGGCGGGCAGCGGCGGCCGTCATCCTCTGCCGGACCCGGAGGCCTTCGGTGCCGTCATGCGGCGGGCGGGCGTCGGCCAGGGCAGCCCGGTCGTGGTCTACGACGGCGGGCAGGGCTGGGCGGCGGCCCGGGCGTGGTGGCTGCTGCGCTGGACCGGGCACACCGACGTGCGCGTGCTGGACGGAGGCCTCGCCGCATGGACGGGCGAGCTCACCACCGCCATTCCGGAGCCGGCCGAGGGGGACTTCCGGCCCCGCCCGGGCGCGGCCGGTCTCCTCGACGCGGACGCGGCCGCGGAACTGGCCCGCTCCGGTCTGCTGCTCGACGCACGGGCCGCGGAGCGCTACCGGGGGGACGTGGAACCGATCGACCGTGTCGGCGGCCACATCCCGGGCGCGGTATCGGCGCCGACCACTCGGAACGTCGGCGAGGACGGGCGCTTCCTGCCCGTCTC
Organism: Streptomyces sp. QL37; assembly: GCF_002941025.1. Classification (NCBI taxonomy): domain Bacteria; kingdom Bacillati; phylum Actinomycetota; class Actinomycetes; order Kitasatosporales; family Streptomycetaceae; genus Streptomyces; species Streptomyces sp. QL37. The sequence continues at coordinate 6,253,333 of NZ_PTJS01000001.1, forward strand.
CACCCTCGCCGCCCGGTTCTCCGAACTGGGGGCGGACGGCGACACCCAGGTCGGCGTCTACTGCGGCTCCGGCGTCTCGGGCGCCCATGAGGTGCTGGCGCTGGAGCTCGCCGGACACCGGGCCGCCCTGTACGCCGGGTCCTGGTCGGAGTGGTCCTCCGACGAGTCCCGCCCCGTCGCCACCGGGCCGGACCCCGCCTGACGCGACCGGGATCCGGACGGAGCGAGGGCCCGCACGCGGCTGCGTACGGGCCCTCCTCCTGCCACGGTCACCCGGGCCTGTGCTCAGTCCTGCTTCTTCCGGCGTGTGCCGAAGACGATCTCGTCCCAGCTCGGCACCGCCGCCCGGCGGCCCGGACGCACGCCGTCCGCCTCGGCCTGCCGGTCCGTCGTCCCGGTCAGCCTGTCGCGGTGGCCGGCCACCGCGCGGGGCATCAGGACATCGGCGTAGGCGGAACCCGCACCGGCGGACGCCGCCGCGGCCGGGGGCTCGTCGGCCTCGGGCTCCTCCTGCTGTGCGGGCTCGAGGGCGGGCGGCTCGGGCTGCGAAGGCCGCTCCGGGACGACCATGTCGCCACGGAAGCTCGGCACCGCCTCCAGGAGGCTGGTCAGCGAGTCGCGCTCGCCCGCGGACACACCGCTGACGCGCTCCTCAGGCTCCGGCGCAGGGGGAGCGGGACGCTCGATCTGCCGGTCCAGCGCGCGGTCCAGCGGCCGGTCACGCGGCAGTCGCGCGATCCGGGGCACGAACGGGAAACTCGGCTCCGGAGCGGCGACGTCGTCGGTCTCGCCGATCAGCGAGCGCGCCTCCTCGTCCACGGCCTGCACGAGCCGCCTCGGCGGGTCGTACGTCCAGCTCGCGGAGTGCGGTTCGCCCGCGACCCGGTAGACCAGGAGGACCTCCCAGGTGCCGTCGTCCCGGCGCCAGGAGTCCCACTGAACGGTCTCCCTGTCGGCTCCGCGCAGCAGCAGCCGCTCCTGCACCGCCTCGCCGAGCTGGGGTCCGGTGTTCTCGCCGGGACGGCGCACAGGAGTCTTCCGGGCGCGCTCGGCCATGAACGCGCGCTCCGCGAGCACAGGGCCCTCGAAGCGGCGTACCCGGTCCACCGGGATGCCGGCGAACTGGGCGACCTCCTCGGCGGAGGCGCCGGCGCGTATGCGCGCCTGGATGTCGCGGGGGCGGAGATGACTCTCCACCTCGATCTCGATCTGGCCGAGCCGGGCGCGGTCATTGCGCACGGCGGCACGCAGCCGCTCATCGATCGGAAGCGTGTACTCCGTGCTGTCCGCAGCCTTGAGCACCAGTCGTGTGCCGTCGTTTGAGACGGCCACGACACGCAGTTCGGGCATGGGAACCTCCCGGGTGGTGCCTGCCGACGTCACGTGCGTCGCTGCTTCCGCTAGTCGAGTGTGACCTGCCCGGGTTCAGCCTGCCACAACCTTGCCAAGTTACCCGGCGTGTCGGGCCTTGGCCCTGGAACGCCACGATGGCACGGTTACCTGTTTGTGACGTGGAGTGACCGGTTGGTCACTCCATGCAGCAGGCGCCCGTGCGATGCCGCGGCGCCGCCGGTTCGGGTGCCGTCCTTCGGCCCCCTCCCGTAGGTTCCGGATACCCGTGTGGGAGTCCGGCCCCAGGGCTCGCCACAGTACTCCATTCGGGCCACGGGGGTGGACCGGCGCGCCGCCGAAGTTCTCACCGGGTACGGGAGTTGGGTTACCCGGATGTCTGCGGTATGCCCTCAATGCGTGTGCTGCTTCACAAAATCTCCAGAATCGGAACCATTTGATTCGCTCAAATGTCCCTTCCTGGTGCAAGGTGGGGTAGTTGTCGAGCAGGGGCTGATCATGGTTCAGAAGCCGCAGAGTGGTGCGGAAGGCAAGGAAAGGCGCATAGATCTGAGCCTCCCGCAGGTTGCGGGCAGTGCCGTCGCGGCGGTCGCGGCGGCGGTGATGGCCTCACAGCTCGGCGTGTACGGAACCATCGCCGGTGCCGGTGTGATGAGCGTAGTGGCCACCTGCGGAGGCTCGGTCTTCCAGCACTTCTTCCGCCGCACCGGCGAACAGATCCGCGAAGTCACGGTCCAGGTCAAGAACCCCGCGGGCCGTCAGGTGACCGTGCACACACGGCAGACGCCCGGCCCGCGGCGGCCGGAGGACGACGCGACGCGGGTCCTGCGCACGGTGGAGCCCGGCGCGGACCGCACCACGGTGCTCCGGCAGGTCCGGCCGGGGGCGGCGAACCCCGGCGGGGTGCATCCCGGGGGGCCGGCCGCCGACGAGACCTCCCCGGGCGGCCCGCGGCCCGGCGACGCCTTCACGGACGGCGCCTACTCGGACGCCCGTACGCACGGGACCCGCGTCCGTGGCTGGAAGCGTTCGGCCCTCGCGGCCACGGGGGTCTTCGTCCTGTCGATGGCCGGCATCACCGTGTACGAGATGGTCTCCGGACACGATCTGGGGGGCAACGGAAGGACCACCATCGGCACCGTCGTGAGCGGCGAGCGCCACGGGGGGACGACCTCGCCCTCACCCTCGCCCTCGGACAGCACGGGCCAGGAGGACCAGGGGGACCGGGGGGACGACAGGAACGCGCCCGGCAGCGGGAGCACGACGTCGCCGGGCACCGGCCGGGACGACGGCGGGAGCGCGCAGCCGGACCCCTCGGGCGGCGACAGCCGGACCACCGGCCCCAACCCCACGCCCTCGGCGTCCGGTGGGGCCACGACCCCGGAAGCCACCGCCCCGGCGGAACCCGGCGACGCCGGCACCCCACCGGCCGCACCGGACCCGAGCGGGGCCGAGGACGTCCCGGACCAGCAGGGCGGGGACACCGCCGGGAGCGACACGGACCGGTGACGGCCCTGGGGCGCGTGCTCAGTCCCCGAGCACGCGGCGCAGGTAGTCGTTGGCGAACAGCCGGTCCGGGTCGAGGCGGTCCCGTACGGCGGTGAACTCGCCGAACCGCGGATAGCTCCCGGCCAGGTACTCCGCGTCACGGGTGTGGATCTTGCCCCAGTGCGGGCGGCCGTCGTATCCCGTCATGATCCGCTCGACCGCGGTGAAGTACGCCTGGTACGGCGTGCCCCGGTACAGATGCACCGCGATGTACGCGCTCTCCCGGCCCGAGGCCGTGGAGAGCGCGATGTCGTCCGCGGGTGCGGTGCGGACCTCCACCGGGAAGCTGATCCGCAGCGGCGAGCGCTCCACCATCGCCTTGAGCTCACGCAGCGCCCCGACCGCCGCCTCACGCGGCAGGGCGTACTCCATCTCGACGAAGCGCACCCGCCTCGGGCTGGTGAACACCTTGTACGGGATGTCGGTGTACGTACGGGCCGACAGGGCGCGGCTGGAGATCCGCGCGATGGAGGGGATCGCCCCGGGGACCACCCGGCCCAGCGAACAGGCGGCCTGGAAGATGCCGTTGGAGAGGAGCTCGTCCTCGATCCAGCCGCTCACCCGCCCGGGCGGCGCGCTGGGGCCCGCGCTCCGGTTGTTGCGCTTGGTGTTGCAGTTGCCGGTGTGCGGGAACCAGTAGAACTCGAAGTGCTCGTTCTCCGCGACGAGCTGATCGAAATCGGCCGTGACCCGGTCGAAGCTCATCGGCTCCTCGCGGGCCGTCAGCAGGAAGACGGGCTCCACCGCGAACGTGACCGCGGTGATCACGCCGAGCGCCCCCAGCCCGATCCGGGCCGCCGCGAAGACGTCCGGGTGTTCGTCGGCCGAGCAGCGCAGCACCGTTCCGTCGGCCGTGACGAGCTCCAGCGCGCGGATCTGCGCGGACACCGACGCCGAGTCGCGGCCGGTGCCGTGGGTGCCGGTCGAGATGGCCCCGGCGACCGTCTGCTCCATGATGTCGCCCATGTTGGTGAGGGAGAGCCCCTCGCGGGCGAGCGCGGCGTTGAGACGCTTCAGCGGTGTGCCCGCCTCCACGGTCACGGTCATCGCCCGGCGGTCGACGGCGCGGATGCCGGTGAGCAGATCCGGACGTATCAGGACGCCCTCGGTCGCGGCGGTCGCGGTGAACGAATGACCGGTGCCGACCGGTTTGACCGTCAGGCCCTCCCCGGACGCCCTGCGGAGCACGTCGGCGAGCTCCTCGACGGAGGCGGGGGACTCCACGCGTGCCGGCCGGGCGGTGACGTTGCCCGCCCAGTTACGCCACGTGTTCGTCGTCCGTGCGTAGGTGTCGGTCATCTTCCCCGCGCCCTCCCCTAGGAACCGGCTCCGCGAGCCGGCGATACCCCAGGAACGCCACCGCGGCCGCGAGCGCTCCCGCCACGGCGGGCACCGCGTACCCTGCCCCGGCCCCGGAGGCGTCGACCACCCAGCCTGCGGCGGAGGAGCCGAGCGCCACTCCGACGGCGAGTCCGGTGCTGGTCCAGGTCATGCCCTCGGTCAGCTGGGCGCGCGGTACGTGCTGTTCGACGAGGGCCATCGTGGTGACCATCGTCGGTGCGATGGCGAGGCCCGCGACAAAGAGCGCCACGGCCAGGAACGGCAGGCTCCCGGCCAGTTGGAGGGGGATCATACTCACGGCCATCGCGCACACCCCCACCAGCCACCGGGTGGACGGCTTCCCCCGCAGGTGCACCAGGCCGAAGACGGCGCCGGCGAGGCAGGAGCCCAGGGCGTAGACGGCGAGCACGAGACTGGCCGCCGCCTTGTGACCGCGCTCCTCGGCGAAGGCCACGGTCACCACGTCGACCGCCCCGAAGATCGCCCCGGTGGCGACGAAGGCCGTCACCAGGACCTGGAGGCCGGGCGCGCGGAGGGCCGAGCCGCCCGTGTGGTGCTCCTTCGGGTGCGGCCTGGGCTCGGTGGCCCGCTGGGCCGTCAGCCACAGGACGCCGATCACGAGGAACACACCCGCGATCAGGGGGCCGGCCTCCGGGAACCACGCGGTGGACAGGCCGATGGAGACGATGGGACCGAAGATGAAGCACACCTCGTCGACGATCGACTCCCAGGAGTACGCCGTGTGCAGCTGACGGCCGGAGCCCCGGTAGATCTCCGCCCAGCGGGCCCGGACCATCGAGCCCATGCTGGGCACGCAGCCCGCGCCGGCCGCGAAGACGAACAGGGTCCAGTCCGGCAGCCGCTGCTGGGCGCAGACCAGGAGCCCCGCCACGGCCGTCGCCGCGACCAGGGTGACCGGGCGCAGCACACGCCGCTGCCCGTACCGGTCGACCAGCCGGGAGACCTGCGGGCCCATCACGGCCGCAGCCATGGCGAGCGTGGCGGAGAGCGCCCCGGCGAGCCCGTAGCGGCCGGTCATCTGGGACACCATCGTCACGACGCCGATGCCCATCATGGCCAGCGGCATCCGGCCCAGGAATCCCGCCGCTGAGAACCCCAGGGACCCGGGGGCGGCGAATATGGCGCGGTAAGGGCTGGGCAAGGGGCGCTCCGGAAAAGCCTGTCAGGTGTATGGGTGGCCGATACAGCTTACGGGCGCGGCGGACCCACGGCGGTTGCCGGACTGTCGGAGGCGGGTGGCAGGATCGGGTGCATGTCCGATCTGCGTGATCCCGCTCCCTACGACGCCCTGCTGCTGCTCTCCTTCGGGGGCCCCGAAGGACCCGACGACGTGGTCCCGTTCCTGGCGAACGTGACGCGCGGCCGGGGCATCCCCGAAGAACGGCTCAAGGAGGTCGGCAAGCACTATTTCCTCTTCGGCGGCGTGAGCCCGATCAACGCCCAGAACAGGGCGCTGCTGGACGCACTGCGCAAGGACTTCGCGGAACACGGCCTCGAGCTCCCTGTGTACTGGGGCAACCGCAACTGGGCTCCGTACCTCACCGACACCCTGCGGGAGATGATCACCGACGGCCACCGCCGGATCGCCGTGCTCGCCACCAGCGCCTACGCCTCGTACTCCGGCTGCCGTCAGTACCGCGAGAATCTGGCCGAGTCGCTGTCCGCGCTGGAGGCCGAAGGGCTTCCGGTGCCCCGGGTGGACAAGCTCCGGCACTACTTCGACCACCCCGGGTTCGTGCGGCCCATGGTGGACGGCGTGCTGGCGTCGCTGGCCGACCTCCCCGAGGACGTCAGGGCGGGGGCGCACCTCGCGTTCAGCACCCACTCCATCCCGGTGTCGGCGGCCGACACCTCCGGGCCGGTGGAGACCCACGGCGACGGCGGCTCCTACGTGGCCGAGCACCTGGAAGTCGCCCGGCTGATCGCCGAGGCCGTGCGCGAGGAGACCGGCGTCGACCACCCGTGGCAGCTCGTCTACCAGTCACGCAGCGGCGCCCCGCACATCCCGTGGCTGGAGCCCGACATCTGCGACCACCTGGAGGCGCTCCACGGAGACGGTGTCCCCGCGGTCGTCATGGCCCCCATCGGCTTCGTGTCGGACCACATGGAAGTGCTGTACGACCTCGACACGGAGGCCACCGCGAAGGCCGCAGAGCTGGGACTGCCCGTGCGCCGCTCCGCGACGGTGGGGGCGGACCCCAGGTTCGCAGCCGCCGTGCGTGAGCTCGTCCTGGAGCGCGCCGCCGCCGAGCAGGGCCGCCCAGTCACGCCGTGCGCCCTGGGGGCCCTCGGGCCCTCCCACGACCTCTGTCCGGTCGGCTGCTGCCCGGCCAGGGTCCTCAAGCCGGCCGCGGCGGGCGCCGACAGTCCGTTCTAGCCTCCCGCTTCCCCTGCCGCGCGGGCGGCTGGAAGCCCGCCCGGCCCCGCGAACCACCTCTGGAGCGTTGTGACCGACCCCCTCCTGTCCGAACTGCTCGAACTCGCCCTGGAGGCTGCCCGCCGGGCGGGCGCGCTCCTGCGCGACGGCCGCCCCGCCGACCTCGGGGTGGCCGCCACGAAGTCCAGCCCGATCGACGTCGTCACCGAGATGGACATCCGGGCGGAGAAGCTGATCACCGGCTACCTCTCCGAGCACCGCCCCGCCGACGGTTTCCTGGGCGAGGAGGGCGCCAGCGCCGAGGGCACCAGCGGCATCCGGTGGGTCATCGACCCGCTCGACGGCACGGTGAACTACCTCTACGGACTGCCGACCTGGTCCGTCTCCATCGCGGCCGAGCGTGACGGCGAACGGGTCGTCGGCGTCGTCGAGGCCCCCATGCGGCGAGAGACGTTCCACGCGGTGCTCGGCGGCGGCGCGTACGGGAACGGCGACGCGCTGCGCTGCCGCCCCACGGCCCCCTTCGACCAGGCCCTGGTGTCGACCGGCTTCAACTACGTCACCGAGGTCCGCACCCATCAGGCCGCCGTGGCCCAGCAGCTCATCCCGCGACTGCGTGATATCCGTCGCGGGGGATCCGCGGCCGTCGACCTGTGCGACGTCGCGGCCGGCCGGCTCGACGGCTACTACGAGCGCGGACTGCACCCGTGGGACGTCGCGGCGGGCGATCTCATCGCCCGGGAGGCGGGAGCCCTCACCGGGGGACGGCCCGGCAGGCCGGCCGACGGGGACCTGACGGTGGCGGCGACCCCCGGCGTCTTCGAGCCGCTGCAGGCACTCCTGGAAGAACTGGGCGCCTGGCACGACTGACGTATGCCCCTCCCTGAGCCCCTTGTGGCACCCAGGGAGGCGCCGGCACGTGAAGAGGGCCCCGGAGAGCCATCACGGCTCCCGGGGCCCTCTCGTAGCGGCTCAGACGCTTGTGGCGCCGATTTCCACGCCGTGCTCGGCGGCGAGGCGGTGCAGGTCGTCGAGCTCTCCCTGCTCGACGTCCGCGAGGAAGTCGTCGCCCGTCTCGCGAGCCCTCGTGAGGTCGGACTCGGTGGTCTTGATTCGTTGCAGCAGACCTGCGGTGAAAGCGTCCATGAAGCGCCCCCTCGTCGTGGGTCGGTGGCACGGGGGTGTGCCCGGTGGTCCTCCGGCCCGCGGGCCGGAGTGCGGGTGATCACGCAGTCCCTCTGGAAGCAGGACGGGCTGTGGTACGCCACATGCAGGGCGTGATCGCGGGTGTGAGAGCGTCCTCCCCGCCGCCCGCCCGCGAGAAACCTCAACTCACGCGGGAATCCGCTGAATTCCCTGGAGCGGCGGCCCGGGCCGCGCCGCCTTACCGCCGGTTTATGCGCGTTACGGGCAGGATGGACGCGCACAGTCGGTGCCGCTGACGTGCTGCGAGCGGCCGGAACAAGGGCCACTCGCCGTTTTTTCGAAGATCTAGGGAAGGACTGCGCCGTGCGCGTACTCGTCGTCGAGGACGAGCAGCTGCTCGCCGATGCGGTGGCCACCGGGCTGCGCCGGGAGGCCATGGCCGTCGACGTCGTCTACGACGGAGGGGCGGCCCTCGAACGCGTCGGGGTCAACGACTACGACGTCGTCGTGCTGGACCGGGATCTCCCGGTGGTGCACGGGGACGACGTCTGCCGCAAGATCGTCGAGCTCGGCATGCCCACCCGGGTGCTCATGCTCACCGCCTCGGGTGACGTCAGCGACCGGGTCGAAGGCCTGGAGCTCGGTGCGGACGACTACCTGCCCAAGCCCTTCGCCTTCAGCGAGCTGACGGCGCGGGTGCGCGCCCTGGGGCGCCGCACCACGGTCGCGCTGCCGCCCGTGCTGGAGCGGGCCGGCATCAAGCTCGACCCCAACCGCCGCGAGGTCTTCCGGAACGAGCAGGAGATCCAGCTCGCCCCGAAGGAGTTCGCCGTCCTGGAGGTCCTGATGCGCAGCGAGGGCGCGGTCGTCTCGGCGGAGCAGCTGCTGGAGAAGGCGTGGGACGAGAACACCGACCCGTTCACCAACGTGGTGCGGGTGACGGTCATGACCCTGCGCCGCAAGCTCGGCGAGCCGCCCGTCATCGTCACCGTCCCCGGCTCCGGATACCGGATCTGAGGGCGTGATGGCAGCTTCCCCGGGCCCCATGAAGGCACCCCCGAAGCCGACCTGGGAACCCAAGGCGCAGGAGTCCCCGTACCCCTGGCTGCGGCCGACCATCCGGATACGGCTCACGCTGCTGTACGGCGGCATGTTCCTGATCGCGGGCATCCTCCTGCTGTCGATCATCTACATGCTGGCGGCGCAGGCCCTGCACGACGCGGGCGGCCTGGAATTCCAGGTCAAGGGCACCAACGTGCAGATCTCCAGCGACATGTGTCCGCAGCTGAGCTCGGCGCTGAACAACAGCCAGCTGAACGGGATGATCAAGGACTGCACGGCTGCGCAGCGCCAGCATGCCCTCGACTCCCTGCTGAACAGGGCGCTGCTGGCCCTCGTCGGCCTCAGCATCATCGCCTTCGCCTTCGGCTACGCCATGGCGGGCCGCGTCCTGTCCCCGCTGGGCCGGATCACCCGCACCGCCCGCCGGGTGGCGGGCACGGACCTTTCCCGCCGGATCGAGCTGGACGGCCCCGACGACGAGCTGAAGGAGCTCGCGGACACCTTCGACGAGATGCTGGACCGCCTGGAGCGTGCCTTCACCGCCCAGCAGCGGTTCGTGGGGAACGCCTCGCACGAGCTGCGTACGCCCCTCGCGATCAACCGCACGCTCCTGGAGGTCCATCTCTCCGATCCGGAGGCGTCACCGGAGCTCCATCAGCTGGGCAAGACGCTCCTGGCCACCAACGAGCGCAGCGAACAGCTGGTCGAGGGGTTGCTGCTGCTCGCCCGCAGCGACAACCAGATCGTCGAGCGCAAGCCCGTGGATCTGGCCGAGGTGGCCGACCGCGCCATCGACCAGACCCGGGCCGAGGCGGCGGCGAAGGGGGTCGAGGTCCGCGGTGAGCGGGCCCAGGCCGTCGTCCAGGGCAACGGGGTGCTCCTGGAGCGGATCGCGCTGAACCTCGTGCAGAACGCCGTGCGCTACAACGTGGCGGAGGGCGGCTGGGTGGAGGCCACCACCGAGCTCCGGCACGGACAGGCGCTCCTGACCGTCTCGAACACCGGGCCCGTGGTGCCCGCCTACGAGATCGACAACCTCTTCGAGCCGTTCAGGCGGCTGCGCACGGAGCGCACGGGCAGCGACAAGGGGGTGGGGCTCGGCCTGTCGATCGCGCGATCCGTCGCGAGGGCGCACGGAGGCCGTATCATCGCGGAGCCCCGCGAGGGCGGCGGTCTCGTGATGCGCGTCACCCTGCCTGTCTGAGAGGCTTCACGGTGTGAAGCCGCATTGGATCGCTCTGTTCGCTTTGGGCGGAATTTTCGAACCCCGTTTCCATTCCGTCCTTGTGTGATCGATCACAGAGGAGCATTCCGGCCCCTCTACTCTCCGTGATCACAACTCTGTCCGAAAGCCTGGAAACGTCCGGGTTTCCGGGGGGCGATATCACGGGAAGTACACGGGGTGGCGCCCGTGAAGTGCGGCAATCGGACCGTGTACGGTCCCCATCGCCACCCAAGCTGATCGCTCACGAGGGATCCGGTTGGGTGTCGATTGAGTAACAGACCTTGATGTGAGGCAAAATCTCCGCCTCAGGTCGGGCACAAGTCCGGCCTCTCACGCGTTACGTGCGCTGAGACACCGCAGACACCCATGAGGGGGAGAGCGACATGGCAACGGATTACGACACCCCACGCAAGACCGACGACGACGTGGACCAGGACAGCCTCGAAGAGCTCAAGGCTCGTCGGAGCGACAAGACGGCATCCGCCGTCGACGTGGACGAGTTCGACGCGGCAGAAGGACTGGAGCTGCCCGGCGCAGACCTGTCCAACGAAGAGCTGGCCGTGCGGGTTCTGCCCAAGCAGGCCGATGAGTTCACCTGCATGAGCTGCTTCCTCGTGCACCACCGGAGCCAGCTCGCGCGCGAGAAGAACGGCCAGCCCATCTGCCGCGACTGCGACTGAGGCAGGCCGGCCGTGGCAGGCGACACACCGTTCCGGAAGCGGCGCTTGCGGCGCACGAAGTCGTCGGAGGCACATCAGGGCGGCACAGGCCCGGCACAGGGCGAGAGTCCCGCTGCCGAGCACCAGGCCGCCCTGCCTGCCTCTCCCGGCACACCACCTGACGACGAGCGGGGCCGTCCGGCCTCGCTCGAAGCGGTGGAGGCGGCTGATCCGTCCCCCGGGCCCGGGCAGGACGGGCCGGCAGGGTCCCAGAAGGGCTCAGGCCGCCTGCACACACTGAAACGAGGCGTACGCAAGAGCCGGGAGAGCGCTGTGGCCGCAGTCGGCATGGTGGCCGACCGCATCATCGACACAGCTCCCCGCGTCCCCGTGCGGGACCTCGCCACCCTGCGCAAACAGTTCCCGGGGCTGGGCCCGGAAGCGCTCGCCGACAAGCTCGTCGCGGGCGCCTGCAACGCCACCGCGACCGTCGGCGCGGGTATCGGGGCAGCGGCGATGATGCCCGTACCCCCCGCCATGCTCGCCGAGCTGGCAGCCGAGATCACCGGGGTGGCCGCCGTCGAGATGAAGCTGGTCGCAGAACTCCACGAGGTCTACGGTCAGCGCCCGCCGGGCAACCTCGGCCAGCGCAGCACCGCGTATCTGACGTCCTGGACGGAAGAGCGCGGCATCGACGTCTCGCGCCCCACCACGCTCAACGCGGCGCTGGGCGGTCAGATGAAGCGCGAGCTCCGCCAGCAGATCATGAAGCGCACCGTGCGCGACCTGCCGAACCTCATCCCGTTCATGGTCGGTGCCGTCGTCGGCGCGCTGATGAACCGGCGGGACACCAGAAAGCTCGCCGACAGGGTCAGGAACGACCTGCGGCGCAACCAGGTCCCCTGGGACCGTCTCCCGGAGCTTCCCCCGCTGGAACAGCCGGCGGAGCCCGCCAAGGAGCTGCCGAAGGGTCTGGACGACCCCGGCCGCTGACCGCTCAGGCGGATACGGGCGCGAGGGCCGCCACCAGGGCCTGCGGCTCCCGGGTCGACAGATAGAGGTACGGCGTCGGGTCGGCCGGATCCGTGACCTTCACCCGCACCGCCGTCGGGACGTAGCTGCGCAGCAGCATGAACGCCCGGGGATCCGCCTTGTACGAGCGCCAGGCGCGAGCCTCGTCCCCGTCCAGCACCTCGGCGTCGCCGAGTGCTTCCAGGGGGATCCGGGCATCGCCGGCGACGAGGGCGCCCGCCACGACCCGGATGCGCGCGGAACCGTAGGAGCTCACGCCCACGCACGCCGCGGCCGTACCCGCGACCAGGCCGCCGAGCATCGGCAGGGCGCCGAGAGGCAGGAGCATCAGCGCGCAGGCGACGCCGATCCCGAAGGCGATGAGCCACCACGAACGGGGTGCGGTGAGACGTTCGTCGAAGGGAGGTGCGGAAGGCTGCATGAAAGCAAGCTTGGCACGGCGCGACCCCCGGGCGGCCGCGCGGGTAAGGTCTGCGGCTGTGAGTGGAACATCTGCACGTCTGACACCCCCGGCCGGCGCGGTGAAGCCCGTCCGGCATCCCGATGCTCCCGCACCCGGCGAGGTCCTCGGGTCCCACTACGAACACTGTTTCGGCTGTGGGGGTGGGCAGCCGCACGGACTGCATCTCCAGGCGAAGGCCGGAGAGGGCGTGAGCGTCACCGCCGAGTTCACCGTGAAGCCCGCCCACCAGGGCGCTCCGGGGCTGGCGCACGGCGGGGTCCTGGCGACGGCCATGGACGAGACGCTCGGCGCGCTGAGCTGGCTGCTGCGGGTCATCGCGGTGACCGGCCGGCTGGAGACGGATTACGTCCTGCCGGTGCCCGTCGACACGGTGCTCTTCCTGGAGGCCGAAGTCACCGCGGTGCACGGCCGGAAGATCTACTGCCGTGCGACGGGTCGGACCGGCGGTCCCGAAGGGCCCGTGGCCGTCCGTGCGGAAGCCCTCTTCATCGAGGTCAAGGTGGACCACTTCATCGACAACGGACGACCGGAGGAGATCCAGGCCGCGATGTCCGATCCGAACCAGGTCAGGCGCGCCCGCGCCTTCGAGGTGAACCCCTGATGCGCCACCCCGTCGACGTACTCATCCGCCGGGTCGACCCGGACGTGCCGATTCCCGGCTACGGACACCCGGGTGACGCCGGTGCCGATCTGGTCACCACAGAGGCGGCGGAGCTCGCCCCGGGCGAACGGGCGGTGCTCCCCACCGGGGTGTCGATCGCCCTGCCCGACGGCTACGCCGCCTTCGTCCACCCCCGCTCGGGCCTCGCCGCCCGCTGCGGAGTGGCCCTCGTGAACGCCCCAGGGACGGTCGATGCCGGGTACCGTGGGGAGATCAAGGTCATCGTGGTCAATCTCGACCCACGCGAGACCGTGAGGTTCGAACGGTTCGACCGGATTGCCCAACTGGTCGTCCAGCAGGTCGAGAAGGTGCGCTTCCACGAGGTGACGGAGCTCCCCGGCTCGGCGCGGGCCGAGGGGGGCTTCGGATCCACCGGCGGTCACGCCGCCGTGGACGGCGTCACGGGCGGTAACAACCAGGGTGGGAACAGCTACGCTTCGGTCGTATCCGACCGGGAAGGACGTTGACGTGTTCGGACGTCGCAAGAACAGTGGTTCCGCCAAGGACACGGCGGACGAAGCGCGCGAGGCCGAGCAGGTCGCCGACGAGCTCGACGACACCGCCGAGGGCGGTCCGCGCCGTACCAACCTTCCTCCGGCTCCCCGTCCCGACGGGCCGTGGGACATCTCCGAGGTCTCCCAGCCCGGCGAGGGCCGGGTGGACCTGGGCGGCATCTTCGTGCCCGGAGTCGAGGGCATGGAGCTCCGGGTGGAGGTCGCCGGTGACGCGATCGTCGCGGCGACCGTCGTGCTGCGCGACAGCGCGGTCCAGCTCCAGGCCTTCGCCGCTCCCAAGAAGGAGGGCATCTGGGGCGAGGTGCGCGAGGAGATCGCCTCGGGCATCACCCAGCAGGGCGGAGTCATCGACGAGGTCGAGGGCCCGCTGGGCTGGGAACTGCGCGCCCAGGTCCCCGTACAGCTTCCGGACGGGAAGACCGGCGTACAGCTGGTGCGCTTCATCGGCGTCGACGGACCGCGCTGGTTCCTGCGCGGTGTGATCTCCGGCCAGGGCGCCGTCCAGCCGGAGGCCGCCGGACTGCTGGAGACGATCTTCCAGGACACCGTCGTCGTGCGCGGTGACGGTCCGATGGCCCCGCGGGACCCGATCGTCCTCAAGCTTCCCAACGACGCCCAGATGGTGCCCGAGGGTGTGCAGCAGGAGGACCAGGAGAGCTCGAAGTTCTCCGGCGGCATGGGCCAGCTCCAGCGCGGACCCGAGATCACCGAGGTGCGCTGACCGCACCCCGGTCCGATCCGGCCGTCGGGCCGCGCCCCGGGGAGGGGGCGCGGCCCGACGGCCTTTCCATTGCCTCACCGGCTGCCTCATGCACATACTGGCGGCTGCCTGAGGGAGAGCGGTACGCACGGGGGAGAGCGATGACACGGAGCACCGACGGACAGTCCGGCACGGCCCTGGCCGAGAGCCCGGCCGACGGGCCCATGGTGCGGATCGAGGACCTGCACCGTTCGTACGGGACCGGCGCAGCCGCCGTGCACGCCCTGCGGGGGGTCTCCTTCGAGATCCCGCGCGGAGAGCTCGTCGCGCTCAAGGGCCGCTCGGGATCGGGCAAGACCACCCTGCTCAATCTCGTCGGCGGGCTCGACACACCGGACGGCGGCCGCGTCACCGTCGACGGCACCGATCTCTCCGGGCTCGGCGAGGACGGGCTCCTGGAGCTGCGGCGGGACCGGATCGGCTTCATCTTCCAGTCGTTCGGCCTGATCCCGATCCTGACCGCGGCGGAGAACGTCGGCGTACCCATGCGCCTGCGCAGGACCGACGCGCACGAGCGCGAGGAGCGCGTGGCCCTGCTGCTCTCCCTGGTGGGCCTCGGTGATCACGCCCTGCAGCGTCCCGGGGAGCTCTCCGGCGGCCAGCAGCAGCGGGTGGCCATCGCCCGCGCGCTCGCCAACCGGCCCGCCCTCCTGATCGCCGACGAGCCCACCGGACAGCTCGACGCGGAGACCGGGCTCGCGGTCATGCAGCTGCTGCGGGCCGTCGTGCGCAGCGAGGGCGTCACCGTCCTGGTCGCCACCCACGACCCGCAGCTGCTCGGCTTCGCCGACCGGGTCCTGGAGCTCAGCGACGGGCACATCGTCGAGCACGACTGACCTGCCGCGCCGCGTCAGAATCCCGTCAATACGGACCCCTGCGCACCCTTCGGGCCCCTGTACGAGAAATTCCCGAGGTAGCTTCGAATCCGGCTCCCCGGATCTGCGGTGGCCGGTTCAGGGAAGACAATGGGGCCATGGGACGCGGCAAGCTACGGATCTACCTGGGTGCGGCACCCGGCGTCGGCAAGACCTACGCGATGCTGTCCGAGGCCCATCGACGGGTGGAGCGGGGCACGGACTGCGTCGTCGCGTTCATCGAGCACCACGACCGGCCGCGCACCGAGGTGCTGCTGCACGGCCTGGAGCAGATCCGGCGCCGTGACATCGAATACCGCTCGGCCGTCTTCGCCGAGATGGACGTCGACGCCGTCCTGGAGAGGGCGCCGGCCGTCGCTCTCGTGGACGAGCTCGCACACACCAACGTGCCCGGCTCCCGCAACGCCAAGCGCTGGCAGGACGTCGAGGAACTCCTCAAGGCCGGCATCGACGTCGTGTCCACGGTCAACATCCAGCACCTGGAGTCCCTCGGCGACGTCGTGGAGTCGATAACCGGCGTGCGGCAGCAGGAGACCATCCCCGACGAGGTCGCCCGGCGCGCCGATCAGATCGAGCTTGTCGACATGTCGCCCCAGGCGCTTCGCCGGCGTATGGCCCACGGCAACATCTACCAGTCGGACAAGGTCGACGCCGCCCTGTCCAACTACTTCCGCCCCGGCAATCTGACCGCCCTGCGCGAGCTGGCCCTCCTCTGGGTCGCCGACCGGGTCGACGAGTACCTCCAGCAGTACCGCGGCGAACACGACATCAGCGCCCCCTGGCAGGCCCGTGAGCGCATCGTCGTCGGACTGACCGGCGGACCGGAGGGCCGTACGCTCATCCGCCGTGCCTCCCGGATGGCCGCGAAGGGCTCCGGCAGCGAGATCCTCGCGGTGTACATCGCCCGCAGCGACGGACTGACCTCCGCGTCACCCAAGGAGCTCGCGGTCCAGCGCACCCTCGTGGAGGACCTCGGAGGCACCTTCCACCACGTCATCGGCGACGACATACCCTCGGCGCTCCTCGCGTTCGCCCGGGGCGTCAACGCCACCCAGATCGTCCTCGGCTCCAGCCGCCGCAAGACCTGGCAGTACATCTACGGCCCCGGGGTCGGCGCCACCGTCGCCCGCGAGTCGGGACCCGACCTCGACGTGCACATCGTCACGCACGAGGAGGTCGCCAAGGGGCGCGGGCTGCCGATCGCCCGCGGGGCCCGGCTCAGCCGCACCCGGATCGTCTCGGGCTGGCTCGCCGGCGTCGGCGGACCGGCCCTCCTGACCCTGCTCCTGCACGGGATGGAGAACGGCCCGGGACTCGCCAACGACGTCCTGCTCTTCCTCTTCCTGACCGTCGTCGCCGCGCTCCTCGGGGGCCTGGCACCCGCGCTCGCGTCCGCCGCGGCGGGCTCCCTGCTCCTGAACTACTGGTTCACACCGCCCACCCACACCCTGACCGTCCAGGACCCCGAGAACTTCGTCGCCATCGTGATCTTCTTCGCGGTGGCGGTCGCGGTCGCCTCCGTGGTCGACCTGGCGGCCCGGCGCACCCATCAGGCGGCACGGCTGCGCGCCGAGTCGGAGATACTCTCCACCCTCGCCGGGAGCGTCCTACGGGGCGAGACGGCCCTGGACGCCCTGCTCGACCGGGTCCGTGAGACCTTCGGCATGGAGTCCGTCGCCCTCCTGGAGCGGCAGAGCGACGTCGAGCCCTGGACCTGCGCCGGATCCGTCGGGCCCGCGCCGGTGGCCCGGCCCGACGACGCGGACGTGGACATGCCCGTCGGCGACCACATGGCGCTGGCGCTCTCCGGCCGCGTGCTGCCCGCGGAGGACCGCAGGGTCCTCGGCGCCTTCGCCGCGCAGGCCGCCGTGGTGCTCGACCGCCAGCGCCTGGTGGGGGAGGCGGAGGCCGCCAGACGGCTCGCCGAGGGCAACCGGATCAGGACCGCGCTGCTCGCCGCCGTCAGCCACGACCTGCGTACCCCGCTGGCCGCGATCAAGGCCGCGGTGAGCTCCCTGCGCTCCGACGACGTCTCCTGGTCCGACGCGGACGAGGCGGAGCTCCTCGCGGCCATCGAGGACGGCGCCGACCGCCTGGACCACCTGGTCGGCAATCTGCTCGACATGTCGCGCCTCCAGACCGGCACGGTCACCCCGCTGATCCGCGAGCTCGACCTCGACGAGGTCGTCCCGATGGCCCTCGGCGGCGTTCCCGAGGGCAGCGTCGACCTGGACATCCCCGAGACGCTGCCCATGGTCGCCGTGGACCCGGGACTGCTGGAGCGGGCGGTCGCCAACATCGTCGAGAACGCCGTCAAGTACAGCCCCGGCCGGGAACGCGTCACCGTCGCGGCCAGCGCCCTGGGTGAACGCGTCGAGCTGAGGGTGGCCGACCGCGGCCGCGGAGTCCCGGACGAAGCCAAGGAACGCATATTCGAGCCGTTCCAGCGGTACGGTGACGCTCCGCGCGGCGCCGGGGTCGGCCTCGGACTCGCCGTCGCCCGCGGCTTCGTCGAGTCCATGGGCGGCACGCTGGACGCCGAGGACACCCCTGGTGGCGGTCTCACCATGGTCCTCACGCTCACGGCCGCGCCGGGGCAGGTGCGGGCCGGCCCCGTGCCACCCGTCCGCGTCGCCTCGTGAGCTCCCCGTGGCGCGCCCCCGCCCCGTACACGTATCCAGGAAAGGCAGGTCCGCGATGACCCGGGTGCTCGTGGTCGACGACGAGCCGCAGATCGTGCGCGCCCTCGTGATCAATCTGAAAGCGCGCAGGTACGAGGTGGACGCGGCGCCCGACGGGGCCACCGCCCTCCAGCTCGCGGCGGCACGCCACCCCGACGTCGTCGTCCTCGACCTCGGGCTTCCGGACATGGACGGCGTCGAGGTGATCAGGGGGCTGCGCGGCTGGACCCGGGTGCCGATCCTCGTGCTCTCCGCACGCCACACCTCCGACGAGAAGGTCGAGGCACTGGACGCCGGTGCCGACGACTACGTCACCAAGCCGTTCGGCATGGACGAGCTGCTGGCCCGGCTGCGCGCCGCGGTGCGCCGGGCGGAACCGGTCGGCCAGGACGTCGGCGACGACCTGGTGGTCGTCGAGACCGAGGGGTTCACCGTCGACCTGTCGGCGAAGAAGGTGCACCGTGAGGGCCGCGACGTGCGGCTCACGCCCACCGAGTGGCACCTGCTGGAGGTTCTCGTCCGTAACGCCGGGCGACTCGTCAGCCAGAAGCAGTTGCTCCAGGAGGTCTGGGGGCCCTCGTACGGCACCGAGACCAACTATCTGCGGGTGTACATGGCGCAGCTGCGCCGCAAGCTGGAGGCGGATCCCTCGCACCCCAGGCACTTCGTGACCGAGCCCGGCATGGGTTACCGCTTCGAGCGGGGACGGTCTGTTCCGGAGTGATCGGCCTCACTCGTTCGGGTGGCGTCCGTCCGGGCCCGCCCCTACCACAGGAGACCGGTACCCTTCGGGTATGAGCGCTGTTCCCCGATCCGAGAAGTCAGGCGGGACCACGAGGCCGTCCGGCCGGTTCCGCCGCATGCTCGACCGGCTGTCCAGCTCCCAGGAGGACCTGGAGTCCGAGGAGCTGCAGGAGGACACCCACGCTTCGGGCTGCACGCGCATTTCCGAGTGCTCGGACCGTCAGATCGTCAAGGTCACTGGTACCTTGCGGACGGTCACCCTGCGTCCGCGCGCCGGAGTGCCCGCCCTGGAGGCGGAGCTCTTCGACGGCACCGCGCCGCTCGACGTGGTCTGGCTGGGCCGGCGTTCCATCGTCGGCATCGAGCCGGGCCGCAAGCTCATAGCGTCGGGCCGCGTAGCCATGAGCCACGGCCGCCGGGTGCTGTTCAACCCCAAATACGAACTCCGACCGCTCGGCAAGGAGTAGCCGGTGACGTCTCTCGACAAGCCGACGTCCGAAACGGACCAGCCCCACCGCACCGACCCGCAGGACGCCGACGCGAAGGCGGTCACGGAAGCCGCGCTCTTCGAGGCCTTCGGCGGCGTGCGCGGCATGGTGGAGACAGTCCTGCCGGGGCTGCTCTTCGTCACGATCTTCACCATCAACAAGGACCTGACGGCCTCGGCGGTCGCCGCGCTGGCCGTCTCGTTGCTCCTCGTCGTCGTCCGGCTGCTCCGCAAGGACACCGTCAAGCACGCCTTCAGCGGCGTCTTCGGCGTGGCCTTCGGTGTGCTCTTCGCGAAGATGACGGGCAACGCCAAGGACTTCTACCTGCCGGGCATGATCTACACGCTCGGACTGGCCCTCGCCTACCTCGTCACGACGGTCGCCGGAGTTCCGCTGATCGGGCTGATCCTCGGCCCGGTCTTCAAGGAGAACCTCTCCTGGCGCACCAGGAACCCCGGCCGCAAGAAGGCGTACGCCAAGGCCAGCTACGCCTGGGGGCTGATCCTGCTCGCCAAGTGCGCGATCCTCTTCCCGCTGTACTGGTGGGCCGACACCGCTCAGCTCGGGTGGGTGCTGGTCGCGCTCAAGATCCCGCCGTTCCTGCTCGCGGTGTATCTGACCTGGGTCTTCCTCGCCAAGGCGCCGCCGCCCATCGACGTCTTCGCCGAGATGGAGGCGGAGGAGCAGGCAGAGAAGGACCGCAAGGCTGTCCAGGACGGCCTGGCCCCCGAATTCGCACAGGCCGAGCAGGACCTGACCACGGGCCGCGCCGGCACGGAGCGCGACGCCGGCCCCGCCAGGCACCGCCGCACGGACTGAGTCCCGGCGGGCCGGGGTTCCGCCTTCGCCCACCGGAAGGGGCCCGGACCGTACGTCATCGACGTACGGTCCGGGCCCCTTCGTTCGTGCGCGCCTCAGTCCTCCGCGGGCTCGCGGCGGACCGACAGCAGGTCCTCCAGCTGCTCCTCGCGGGCCTGGGCGGCCACGAACAGCAGCTCGTCACCGGCCTCCAGGGTCTCCTCGGGGCTCGGCGTCAGCACCCGCGTGCCGCGGATGATCGTGACGAGCGAGGTGTCCTCGGGCCAGGCCACATCACTCACCCGGATGCCGGCCAGTGCCGACTCCGGAGGCAGCGTCAGCTCGACCAGGTTCGCGTCGCCGTGGCTGAAGCGCAGCAGCCGGACGAGATCGCCGACGCTCACCGCCTCCTCGACCAGGGCGGACATCAGACGCGGAGTGGAGACCGCGACATCGACGCCCCAGGACTCGTTGAACAGCCACTCGTTCTTCGGGTTGTTCACCCGGGCCACGACCCTCGGGACGCCGTACTCGGTCTTCGCGAGCAGCGAGACGACCAGGTTGACCTTGTCGTCACCCGTCGAGGCGATCACGACGTTGCACCGCTGGAGCGCCGCCTCGTCGAGCGACGTGATCTCGCAGGCGTCCGCGAGGAGCCACTCGGCCATCGGGACGCGCTCCACCGAGATGGCGGTCGGCGCCTTGTCGATCAGCAGTACCTCGTGCCCGTTCTCCAGGAGCTCGGCCGCGATGGAACGGCCCACCGCACCGGCCCCGGCAATCGCGACGCGCATCAGTGACCGCCCTCCTCGGGACCTTCGGCAAAGGCCTCCTCGACCTTCGCGATCTCGTCCGTACGCATCATCACGTGGACCAGGTCGCCCTCCTGCAGAACCGTCTGCGACGTGGGCAGAATGGCCTCACCCAACCGGGTGAGGAAGGCGACGCGGACGCCCGTCTCCTCCTGCAGTGTGCTGATCTTGTGCCCGATCCAGGACGGAGTGGTGTGCACCTCCGCGAGCTGCACACCGCCGCTCGGGTCGCGCCACAGCGGCTCGGCGCCCGACGGCAGCAGCCGTCGCAGCATCTGGTCCGCCGTCCACCGGACCGTGGCGACCGTGGGGATGCCCAGACGCTGGTAGACCTCGGCTCGCCGCGGGTCGTAGATGCGCGCCGCGACGTTCTCGATGCCGAACATCTCGCGGGCCACCCGGGCGGCGATGATGTTGGAGTTGTCGCCGCTGCTGACGGCCGCGAACGCTCCGGCCTCCTCGATCCCCGCCTCACGCAGGGTGTCCTGGTCGAAGCCGACCCCGCTGACCCGCCGGCCGCCGAAGCCGGAACCGAGCCGGCGGAACGCCGTGGGGTCCTGGTCGATCACGGCGACCGTGTGCCCCTGCTGCTCCAGGGTCTGTGCGAGAGCGGCGCCGACGCGCCCGCAGCCCATGATGACGATGTGCACCTTGCGCCTACCTCGCCGTCCTGGTCGTCCGGATGACCTGCGAAAACACCCTGCTCACACTTCTCTCTCAGCTTGCGGGGCAAACAATGGGGCAACCACCTTCGGCGTTGCCCGTGGATGAGCTTATGCGGCGACGCCCGGGCCGCCTCATCCGAGTGTGCGTATCCCACCGGCCGATGAGCAAAGGGGAGGCGGACGCAGGGCGGGAAGGAGAGCCACCGTGGGCCGCGTCCGGTCCGCGCCGCAAGGATTTCGTTAAGGATTCCATGGACTTTTGCGGTGAGGGCGGGTGATTATGAAGGTTTTCCGGATGCCGAGGGGGTGGTGCTTCGGCGGCGTGTCCCAGCAGCGCTTACGATCCTCACCGTGTCCAAACTGACCGACGTGCCCAAACGGATCCTGATCGGCCGGGCGCTGCGCAGCGACAAGCTGGGGGAGACGCTCCTCCCCAAGCGCATCGCGCTCCCCGTCTTCGCATCCGACCCGCTGTCCTCCGTTGCGTACGCACCCGGAGAAGTCCTCCTCGTGCTGTCCATCGCGGGCGTGTCGGCGTACCACTTCAGCCCGTGGATCGCGGTCGCGGTCGTGGTCCTGATGTTCACCGTCGTCGCCTCGTACCGGCAGAACGTCCGCGCGTACCCGAGCGGGGGAGGCGACTACGAGGTCGCCAACACCAACCTCGGCCCCAAGGCCGGTCTGACCGTCGCCAGCGCCCTCCTCGTGGACTACGTCCTCACCGTCGCCGTGTCGATCTCCTCGGGCGTGGAGAACCTGGGCTCCGCCATCCCCTTCGTCGTCGAGCACAAGACGTTCTGCGCCATAGGCGCCATCGTGCTGCTGACGCTGATGAACCTCCGGGGCGTCAAGGAGTCGGGCAAGCTCTTCGCCATCCCGACCTACCTGTTCGTGGCCGGGGTCTTCGTGATGATCCTCTGGGGCGCCTTCCGGGGGCTGGCTCTCGGCGACACCATGCACGCGCCCACCTCGGACTACGAGATCAAGCCCGAGCACCAGGGGCTCGCCGGCTTCGCCCTCGTCTTCCTGCTCCTGCGCGCCTTCTCCTCCGGATGTGCGGCACTCACCGGCGTCGAGGCGATCAGCAACGGCGTCCCCGCCTTCCGCAAGCCGAAGAGCAAGAACGCCGCGACCACCCTCGCGGCGATGGGTCTGCTGGCCGTCACCATGTTCTGCGGCATCATCGGCCTGGCCATGGCCACCGACGTGAAGATGGCGGAGAACCCCGCGAAGGACCTGCTCCACAACGGTGTCGCGGTCGGTGCGGGCTTCACCCAGGACCCGGTCATCTCCCAGGTCGCCGCGGCGGTCTTCGGCGACGGGACGTTCTTCTTCGTCTTCCTCGCGGCGGCCACCGCCCTCGTGCTCTTCCTCGCCGCGAACACCGCGTACAACGGCTTCCCGCTCCTCGGCTCGATCCTCGCCCAGGACCGCTATCTGCCCCGCCAGCTGCACACCCGCGGTGACCGGCTCGCCTTCTCCAACGGCATCGTGCTGCTCGCCGGGGCCGCGATCCTGCTCGTCTGGATCTACGGGGCCGACTCGACCCGGCTGATCCAGCTCTACATCGTCGGCGTCTTCGTCTCCTTCACGCTCAGCCAGACCGGCATGGTGCGGCACTGGAACCGCCACCTGCGGACCGAGAAGGACCCGGCCGCGCGCCGCCACATGGTCCGCTCCCGGGCGATCAACACCTTCGGCGCGTTCTTCACCGGACTTGTCCTGGTCGTCGTCCTGGCCACCAAGTTCACCCACGGCGCCTGGGTCGCGCTGCTCGGCATGGTGATCTTCTTCGGCACGATGACCGCGATCCGCAAGCACTACGACCGGGTCGCCGAGGAGATCGCCGCCTCCGACACCCCGTCCGACGACACCATGAGGCCCTCGCGGGTCCACTCGATCGTCCTGGTCTCCAAACTCCACCGGCCGACCCTGCGCGCCCTCGCGTACGCCAAGCTGGTGCGCTCGGACCACCTGGAGGCGCTGTCCATCAGCGTCGACCCGGACGAGACGAAGGCGCTCAGGAACGACTGGGAGCGGCGCGGCATCGACATCCCGCTGAAGATCCTCGACTCGCCCTACCGAGAGGTGACCCGGCCGGTCATCGACTACGTCAAGGGTCTGCGCAAGGACCGCCCCCGCGACGTGATCAGCGTCTACATCCCCGAGTACGTGGTCGGCCACTGGTACGAGCACCTGCTGCACAACCAGAGCGCGCTGCGGCTCAAGGGCAGGCTCCTCTTCACCCCCGGGGTGATGGTGACCTCGGTGCCCTACCAGCTGGAGTCCTCCGAGGCCGCGAAGGTGCGGGCCAGGAGGCGTGCGGACTGGATCGCACCCGGATCGGTACGCCGCGGTCCCGTGGAGCGGCGTCACAAGGATCCGAGCCAGAAGGGCTGACTCCACGCTCCGCCTGTGGTAAGCGGTCGGCTCCCGCCCACGTAGACTGGTGGGCTGTTGTCCGGCCGTTTTGCCGTTTTCCCTCTTCCTGACCTCTGGAGCCACCCCCTCATGCAGAACGAATCGACGTCGTCGCAGGCCGGGGAGTCGCAGGCCGGGAAATCGCAGGCCGGGGAGTCGCAGGCCGGAGAGGATCTGATCGGTCGGGAGTACGAGGTCGAGGTCGGCCCCGTGGCCCACGGCGGCCACTGCATCGCCCGTACGTCCGAGGGCCAGGTACTCTTCGTGCGCCACACCCTCCCCGGCGAGAAGGTCGTCGCCCGCGTCACCGAGGGCGAGAGCGGCTCCCGCTTCCTGCGCGCCGACGCGGTCAGGGTCATCGAGGCCTCCAAGGACCGGGTCGAGGCCCCCTGCCCGTACGCCGGGCCCGGCAAGTGCGGCGGCTGCGACTGGCAGCACGCCAAGCCCGGCGCCCAGCGCCGCCTCAAGGGCGAAGTGATCGCCGAACAGCTCCAGCGCCTCGCGGGCCTCACGCCCGAGGAGGCCGGCTGGGACGGCACGGTCATGCCGGCCGAGGGCGACAAGCTCCCGCCGGGCGAGGTCCCCGCGTGGCGCACCCGCGTGCAGTACGCCGTCGACGCGGACGGCCTGGTCGGACTGCGCAAGCACCGTTCGCACGAGGTCCAGCCGATCGACCACTGCCTGATCGCCGCTCCCGGCGTATCCGAGCTCGGCATCGAGAAGCAGGACTGGCCGCAGATGGCCACGGTGGAGGCCATCTCCGCCACCGGCTCCCACGACCGTCAGGTCATCCTCACCCCCCGCGAGGGCGGCCGCCTCCCGCTCGTCGAACTCGACAAGCCCGTCTCCGTGCTCCGCGTGGACGAGAAGGACGGCGGCGTCCACCGCGTCCACGGTCGCGCCTTCGTCCGCGAGCGCGCCGACGACCGTACCTACCGCGTCGGCTCGGGCGGCTTCTGGCAGGTGCACCCGCAGGCGGCCGACACCCTGGTCCGCGCGGTCATGCAGGGACTGCTGCCGCGCAAGAACGACATGGCGCTGGACCTCTACTGCGGAGTCGGCCTGTTCGCCGGCGCGATCGGCCAGCGCATCGGTGAGAAGGGCGCGGTGCTGGGCATCGAGTCCGGCAAGCGTGCGGTCGAGGACGCCAGGCACAACCTGAAGGACCTGGACCGGGTCCGCATCGAGCACGGCAAGGTCGACCAGGTACTGCCGCGCACGGGCATCACCGAGTGCGACCTGATCGTCCTGGACCCGCCGCGCGCGGGCGCGGGCAAGGCCACGGTCAAGCACCTGGCGTCGCTGGGTGCGCGCAAGATCGCGTACGTGGCCTGCGACCCGGCGGCGCTGGCGCGGGACATCGCGTACTTCCGGGACGGGGGGTACAGGGTGCGGACGCTGCGGGCGTTCGACCTGTTCCCGATGACGCACCACGTGGAGTGCGTCGCGATCCT
This sequence comes from Streptomyces sp. QL37, assembly GCF_002941025.1. Taxonomy (NCBI): domain Bacteria; kingdom Bacillati; phylum Actinomycetota; class Actinomycetes; order Kitasatosporales; family Streptomycetaceae; genus Streptomyces; species Streptomyces sp. QL37. The sequence goes on from NZ_PTJS01000001.1 coordinate 6,278,431, forward strand.
GGAGCCGGTCGCGAAGAGCGCCTGACCCGTTGCTCTGTATCTCCGCCGGCGGTTCGACCTGTGTACGGGCAGACAACGGGTCGAGCGGTCGGCGTAGCTGCGGAGGCGGCCTGACTCGCACGTCCTCTGTGCAGCACGAACGGCGACGGATCGGCGTCGGGGGGCGGCGAGCATGCTGACAGGGCCCGACCGGCACGCCGGTCGGGCCCTGTCAGCATGCGGCGGATTCCCGCCGCAGTGGGTGCTCAGAGGGGGGAATAGCTGAAGTCGCCCACGGTCCATGAGCTGACGTCCTCGATCGCCACACGGTACATTCCGCCCGTCTCCGGGATCCCCACCGTGCCCTGCAGGATCCGGGCGACATGGAAGTGCAGATGTGTAGGCGGCGCGTCCTCCTTCGCGGAGGTGTTGAAGATGGCGGAGAACTCGCTCAAGCGGGCGGAATCTGTGAGGACCTCCGAGACGCGCCGGCTCCACACTGCCTCGGGAGCCAGCCGGCCGGTGATGACAGTGCCACCGGCGACCACGGTCAGGGACATCTGGTTGCTCTGCCCGGACTCCACAAGGGCGGCGATGGCAACGAGCAACTCGTCAGGCTTCGACATGAGGCAGATCATATGCACCCGTCGTCCGGCTGCCTGAGCGGTGGTGCTGCCGGGCAGGACGGGCGCGCGGTCCTGCCGCCGGAGGCCCGGCAGGTGAACGCGGTGGCGCGGGCGTGGCCGTGGACCACCGGCCGCTCCGAAGCCCCCAGTGCCGTCGTCGGGCAGTGCATGCCGACGTCCGGGCCGTGATCGGCTGCCGAAAGCCTTCGAGGGGGGCTGGCCGCATCACGCGCGTCGGCAACGGCTGCCGGGGAGTGGCCGGTTGCGGGCCGGGCTTCGGGGCTGCTCGGGCCATTCAGAGGCCGGTCGAGGTGGATTACCTTATTTTCGAGCGCGTAGAAATCTATGCCCGCTGGAGTAGACATTGGGTGGTGGCGTGGCTATGGTTTCTCTCGTAGCCGAGATCGAGCAAGGCCCGGCAGAGATGAACTGCCGGGAAGCACAGGTAGTTGCAGTGCGCAGGACGGTGCGGTGGTGGAGTTCCGAAGCCAGGGTTTTCGCATGACGGCGACGGGACTGACGACCGGACCGGGTGGCCCGCGGTGATCAGGGGCCGCCGAGAGCAGTACCGCAGTGCCAGTACCCGAAAGTGCAGTGCGCAGGACCAGCAGTGCGGTTGTGAGCAGTTCCTCGGTAAAGGCGTCGGCTGCGGGCGCGCGTACCGGGAGGTTCGGCAGTGGGGTTCCAAGCCAGAGCAGACGCAGGACGGGCGACGGGGCTGGCTGCCGAAGGGTGGCGCTTGATCAGGTCACCGGCAGTACCGGAGAGAAGTGCCAGCAGTAGGTAAGTGATCGATACCAGAGGGAAGAACGGAGGAGCCCCGCGCCATCAGGATCGCCCGGGTGCAGTGAGTGGGCCCGGGTACCGCAGGACATCGACAGTGAGGTGGTCTCCGGTCAAGCAACCGCGATCCCCGCGCCCCCGACAGCATTCGGGTCGGGTCCGCGGAAACAGAGGGCCGACGCGGTTTCAGGGTCGGCGGATGGTGTAGAAGTTCCTTCGGGGCCCTGGTGCCGGTACGGCACCAGGGCCCCTCGACGTGTTCCGCAGAGAGGTGCAAATGACAGCAGATGATTCGTTCGGCCGGCTCGATGACGACGACTACCCCGCCTACACCATGGGCCGGGCCGCCGACATGCTCGGCACCACCCAGGGCTTCCTCCGCGCCATCGGCGAAGCCCGGCTGATCACCCCGCTCCGCTCCGCGGGCGGCCACCGACGCTACTCCCGCTACCAACTGCGCATCGCCGCCCGAGCCCGGGAACTCGTCGACCGGGGCACCCCCATCGAGGCCGCCTGCCGCATCGTCATTCTTGAAGACCAGCTCGAAGAAGCGCAGCGCATCAACGCCGAACACCGCCGCGCCGCCGAATCGGCGAACCCGACGGCCGCAGCCTGAAAATGAGCGTGGCCGTCAGCGTCGGCGGCACCGCACGCACGATCATGGCAGCTCCCACCAGAGGAGTGGCCAGTAGCGCGGCGCCTACATCGTGACCCATGGCGTCGGTGACGGAGAGCTGGACCGTGTCCCGGCCGATCACTTGATCGAACGTGTCACTTCACGTCGGGCGCCGCGAACAGGGACAGCTCCAGGGCCCGATGGCGTTCCCACGGCCGGCCATGGTCCCCGTCAGGCCCGCCTTCGGTCACGATGACTTCTCGCCGCAGGCCGCGACGCCTGTGCACGTCATAGGTGGAGCGAGCCCCTCCCGGCGCACGTTGACGGAAGCGGCAGTCGACATCGCACGTGAGCGACAGGTTGCGCCTGGCTCACACCGGGGGCGCGGATCGAGAGGGACGCCGCCACCAGGGCGGCGCCCCGAGGCCATCAACGATGTCTTCCTGGCGAGGCGGGAGAAGCCGCAATGCCGGCCCTCATCGTCTCGCCCCTTCGTCGGTGGCCGGCCCCATCAGGTGCGGGTCCAGCGTTGGTTGCTGCCGTTCGAGCAGGAGTAGAGCTGGATCAGGGTTCCGTTGGCGGTGCCGTTGCCGACGGCGTCGAGGCAGAGGCCGGACTGGACGCCGACGACGGATCCGTCGGAGTTGAGTCGCCATTTCTGGTTGTCGCCGCCCCAGCAGCTGTAGATCTGGACTTTGGCTCCGTTGCCGGTCCCGGCGGCGTCCAGGCACTTGTTGCCGTAGACCCGGAGCTCGCCTCCGTCGGTGGAGACCCACTGCTGGTTCGTGCTGTTGTTGCAGTCATGCAGCTGCACCTGTGTGCCGTCGGTGGTGCCGGCGCTCGGCACGTCCAGGCACCGGCCTGAACCGACGCCCTTGATCGCACCGGAACCGGCCGGGGGTGTGGACGAGCCGCCGTTGAGTGCGTTGAGGACGGAGGTGTAGGCGGCTTTCTTGCTGCCGTCGTTGTTGAACAGCAGCGGCGTCTGCTCCGCTCGCCAGGAGTCGCTGTCGCGCACACCCCAGACGGTGATGCCGAGGCAGCGCGGGACGGCCAGGCAGTCGTTGGTCACGCTGGCGTAGGTCGAGGCCGGGGCGCCCTGGATGTCGAGTTCGGTGATGGCCACGTCGACGCCGAGGGCGGCGAAGTTCTGCAGAGTGGTGCGGAAGTTGCTGTTGTAGGGACTGCCGCTGTTGAAGTGCGACTGGAAGCCGACGCAGTCGATCGGCACGCCGCGCTGCTTGAAGTCCCGGACCATGGCGTACATGGCCTGGGTCTTGGCCCAGGTCCAGTCCTCGACGTTGTAGTCGTTGTAGCAGAGCTTGGCCGCCGGGTCTGCGGCGCGGGCGGTGCGGAAGGCGACCTCGATCCAGTCGTTGCCGGAGCGCTGCAGGTTGGAGTCCCGCCGGGCTCCCGAGTTGCCGTCGGCGAAGGCCTCGTTCACGACGTCCCACTGGGTTATCTTGCCCTTGTAGTGGGCCATCACGCCGTTGATGTGGTCATTCATCGCCTGGCGCAGTGTGCTGCCGCTGAGGCTCTGCATCCAGCCGGGCTGCTGGGAGTGCCAGGCCAGGGTGTGGCCGCGCACCTGTTTTCCGTTCTGCACCGCCCAGTTGTAGACGCGGTCGGCGGAGGCGAAGTTGAACTGGCCCCGCTGCGGCTCGGTGGCGTCGATCTTCATCTCGTTCTCGGCCGTCACCGAGTTGAACTCACGGCCGGCGATCGTCGTGTACGCCGAGTCGCCCAGCTTGCCCGAGGCGATGGCGGTGCCGAAGTACCGGCCGCTCTGCGCCGCCGCGGCGCCGAGCGTGCTCTCGGCGGCGTACGAGGTGGGCGGGGCCACCAGTGTGGCGACCGCTCCGAGGACGCCGACGGCCAGCGCCAGCAGCAGATTGCGGATCTTCCGGCGGATGACGGGTCTGGGGAGGGCGTACGAGCCCATGACTGTGCCTCCAAGGTAGAAATCACGGAAGGGCTGAAGCGTGGGGGGCGTGTCCGTCCGCGCCCGGTCGGCGGACGGACTGACATGGCGGCCGGAGGCCGGCGGCACGGAGTGACCGGACGCCGCTGTCATGGAGAGCCAGGATGCGCTGGTGCGAGCCGCGCCGGAAAGAAGGAGTGGTGCAGGTGCTCCGGTGCTCGGATCTGCTGTGCGGCACGGATTTCCCAAGGCCGGTGCGGTCGGAGTGTCGAGCTGCGGCCGGTTTCCCAGACACGAATGATTGAGGTGTTGACGGCACATCGTCAATGCCTTGGACAGGAAAAGTTTCAGTGCTTTATTCGAAAGTTTCGAAACCGGGTTGAGTTGAATGGTGAACCCCCGGCGCTGCCATCGGCGGAAGTCGTGGGGCCGGGGCCGGAGCGAGTATGCGGACGGCCGTGCAGCGGTGGATCCCCCCAGGTCTGCGTGATGCGGCCGGTGAGCCGGCAGGCCGTGCGTCGGTCACGATCGGCGGATCCCGTATGCCGCCACGGCTGGGTGACTCCCCTCGTTGCCGCGAGTCGGTGGCGCGGCGTCGAGGCATGGGAGGCTCGTTCGCGGGTCCATCGCTTCGGTGTGGACCCATTGGCGCTCAGGCCGCACCGCGGCGCCTCCACTCCGGCACCGCGTGGGATGCGACTCGGCCGACGGGCGGTGTGACGCGTGGCGTTTCGTGAACGGGTCCCCTTGAATGTTTCGGATTGGGTGTCGACACATGCGGGAGGTATTGACGTGGTTCACCGGCTCCCTATTATTGAACTCGATCGACACTTCGGCCTTTGTTCGATATCGCGAACGAGTTGAGTCGTTCCATTCGCACACCAGGGCAACCTGGGGTCGTACCACCGAACGCGTTGCCGCAAAGTGTCCTGGCCGATACATGTCATGACCTCGTCAATCTCCCGGCGCCCTCTTAGCCCGTGCCACCCGGGCGCTCGGCCGTCCAGGCCTCCGCCCTCGGATGTGCACCACACCGACAGCCCCGCCGGCCTCTGACGAGGTCGGCCGGAACCGCCCACTCAAGGTTGAGGAAGTCCCCATGCACGGAGGAAAATTCAGCCGTCGGCATCCGTACGCGGCTCTCGCCGCCGTGGTCGCGGCCCTCGCCGCGCTGGCGGCGATGCTCGTCGCCACCCCGGCTCAGGCGGCCGCCAGCGGTGCCTTGCGCGGTGTCGGTTCGGGGCGGTGCCTCGATGTGCAGGGTGCTGTCCAGACGGACGGCACGCCCCTGCAGATCTACGACTGCTGGAACGGAACCAACCAGCAATGGACGTTGACCGACGCCAACCAGCTGACCGTGTACGGCAACAAGTGCCTGGACGTTCCGGGGCAAGCCGCCACGGCCGGTACCAGGGTGCAGATCTGGGGGTGTTCCGGCGGTGCGAACCAGCAGTGGCGGGTGAACTCCGACGGCACGGTCGTCGGCGTGGAGTCCGGGCTGTGATCGACCCATGACCTGACCGCCGCGCGGCGCCACGGCATCATCGACGCGCTCACCGAGGCCGACGTGAAGTGCTGGGCGGACAAGGCTTACCAGGGCGCCGGGCGCCCCGTCCGGGTGCCGTTCAGGGGCCGTCTGCTCAAAGGCTGGAAGCGGCGGCACAACAGCACCCACGCCAAGATCCGCTGTCTCGGCGAACAGGGCATGGCCACCCTGAAGGGCTGGCGCCTCCTGCGAAAGCTCCGCTGCAGCACCAACCCGATCACCGACATGGTGAAGGCCGTCGTCGTCCTTCACCACGCCTCAACCTGAGGTTAGAAAGGACTCTATGAGTTTTGACATCTTCGTGTGCCGGTTCGAGAACGGTGAGCCGGTGACGCTGGACATGAGTGCCGCGCACGAGGTCCTTGGCCCCTATGCGGTGGTGCGGGACCCCGAGACGGACTTCCTGCTGGTGAGTACGGCGGAGGGGGAGGAGGCGAGTGTGTACTTCAACAACCCGACCGGCATCACGTTCAACCGCTTCGGAGGGGACGGGATCATGGACCTCTTGGCCGTCCTGCTGCGACGGCTGAGTGCCGTGCTCGTCGTCCCGGGCGGGCCGACCATGATCCAGCAGGACGAGGACCGCGAGCTTCTGCCCGCCTCCCTCAGGGACGAGTGGCCCGTCGTCGTGGCGCGTACCGGCGCGGAGATCGACCGGGCGATCCGGGCTTCCTGAACGAACGGGCGACAGGCCCGTCCCCGGCGCGTGTCACCGGGAACGGCCCCGTCGTCTCCGCGCGGGCGCGGCCGCCGACCAGTACGCATCTGCCACCGCAGCCACGCCAAGATCCGATACATCGACGAGCAGGCCATGGCCACCTTCAAAAGCTGGCGCCTTCTGCGGAAACTCCGCTACAGCACCAACCGGATCACCGGCATCGTGAAGACCGTTCTCGTCCTTCACCACGCCTCAACCTCAGGTTGGAAAAGGCTCATTGCCGTAGGGCTTCCCGATCCGCTGGGAAACGGCGCGGCCGGCGCCGTCGTGTTCTCTTCTGCGAAAACGGAGCACACCATTGCACCGGTAGTCCATTTCATGATGATCTGGAGCTGACGCAGTTTCATTGGTTTCGCTTTCTTGTCGAAAGCGAAGGGTCCTGGATCTGCGTGACGATCGAATCGCTGAGAGAGAGGATTTCTGTCGTGAGCCTTAAGGTCTCTGTGGACACCGAGATATGCATCGGTGCCGGACAGTGCGCGCTTGCCGCTCCTGCGGTGTTCGACCAGCGGGTTGAGGACGGCATCGTGGATCTTCTGGCCCCCGAACCGCCGGACGAGCAGAACGCAGCTGTGGAGGAGGCCGTACTGCTGTGTCCCTCAGGTGCGGTTTCCCTTTCCTGACAGCACTTTCCCCTGGAAGGGCCGGCGCCCTCCCAGGCGGACCGCGGGACACGATGAAGCGGGTCCCGGGCGGTGACAGCCGGAGTGCCGTCCCCGCTTGGGACCCGCTTCATCGTTTGTTGCGTCAGAGTGCTCCCGGGCGCCGTCTCACCGGTCCACCGCCGAGTTCAAGGCATCGGGCAGGGCGCGGAGAAATGCCGTGATCTCGGCGGTGTCGATAATCAGGGGCGGTGCGATCCGGATTACGTGAGGGCCGATTGCGTTCACGAGGTATCCGGATTCTTCCAGCGTCTTTTCCACTTGGGGGGCCAGGGGGCGGGTCAGAGTGAGGGCCAGCAACAGGCCGGCCCCGCGGACCTCGTCGATCAGAGGGTGGCCGAGGGCCTCGACGCCTGTCCGAAGGTATTCCCCCTGCCGCTTCACGTTGCCCAGGAGGTCGCCCTCGTCGATGGCGTCGAGAACCGCGAGAGCGGCCGCGCAGACCACGGGATTCCCGCCGAAGGTCGTGCCGTGCGTGCCCGGGGTGAGCAGGTCCGCGGCGGCCCCGAAGGCCAGAGTGGCCCCGATGGGGAGTCCGCCTCCCAGGCCCTTGCCCAGGGTGACGACATCCGGCTCGATCCCCTGGGCCTGGTACGCGAACCAGTGGCCCGTTCTGCCCACACCGGTCTGCACCTCGTCCAGGGCCAGCAGCGCTCCCGTGGCACGAGTGATCTCCCGGGCGGCGGCGAGATAGCCGGGCGGCGGCACGACCACACCGTTCTCGCCCTGCACGGGTTCCAGGACCACCATGGCGGTGTCGGCGTCGACCTGCGCACGGAGCGCCTCGACGTCACCGAAGGGCACATGGGTGACGAGGCCTGGCAGCGGTTGGAAGGGGTCGCGCTTCGCGGGCTGACCGGTCAGGGCGAGTGCGCCCATGGTCCGGCCGTGAAAGCCCCCCTCGGCCGCGACGACCCGGGTCCTTCCGGAGAGCCTGCCCATCTTGAAGGCTGCCTCGTTGGCCTCGGCCCCCGAGTTGGCGAAGAACACGCGTCCCGGACGTCCCGCCATCCGGAGCAGGCGTTCGGCGAGCTCGACCGCGGGCTCTGACACGAACAGATTCGACACGTGGCCCAGACGGCCCACCTGTTCGCACACGGCACCGACCACCGCGGGGTGCGCGGTTCCCAGCGAGTTGACGGCGATCCCGCCGACCAGGTCCACGTACCGATTGCCGTCGACGTCCCAGAGGAAGACACCCTCGCCGCGCACCAGCGGCACCCTGGGGGTGCCGTAGTTGTTCATCAGCGAGGCCTGCCAGCGTTCGGTGAGCTCCTTGCCCGCCCTTCTCATCGTGTTTCCTCGAAATCGTCGGGCACGACTGTCGTGCCGATGGGTGTGCTGGTGAACAACCCGGAGAAGACCGCGTGTTCGGCGCGCCCGTCGATGATGCGTGCCGTCGCCACTCCGCTGCGTACCGCCCGCAGGCACCCTGCCATCTTCGGGATCATTCCTCTGGCCAGCTCCGGCAGGAGCTTTTCGAGTTCGGTGGCCGTGAGCCGGTCGATCACAGCGTCACTGTGCGGCCAGTCCGCGTACAGGCCGGCGACATCGGTGAGCAGAAGCAGCTCCCGGGCGCCGAGCGCGACGGCCAGTGCGGCGGCGGCCGTGTCCGCGTTGACGTTGTAGACGTGGCCGTCCTCGGCACTGCGGGCCACGGACGAGACCACCGGTATGTGTCCCGCGTCCAGGAGGGAGCGAATGAGGGTGGTGCGCACGGAAGTGATCTCGCCGACCCTCCCGATGTCGACCAGCTCCCCGTCGACCTCCGGCATGTGCTTGACCGCGGTGATGGTGTCCGCGTCCTCGCCGGTGAGGCCGACCGCGAAGGGGCCGTGACGGTTGATGAGACCGACGAGCTCACGCTGCACCTGGCCGGCGAGCACCATCCGCACCACGTCCATCGCCTGTGGGGTGGTGACCCTCAGGCCCGCCGTGAACTCGCCCGTCAGGCCGCGGCGTTCCAGCTCCGTGCTGATCTGTGGTCCACCGCCGTGAACGACGACCGGGCGGATCCCCGCCGCCCTGGCCCGGACGACGTCATGGGCGAAGGACGCCTTCTGCGCCTCGTCGATCATGGCGTGTCCGCCCAGTTTGATGACGGTGATCTGTCCTTGTTCCGCTGTCGCGGATGCCGCGGGCGCAGTGGCGTACTGGGTTCCGGTCATGACGAGTATGCGCTGTTCTCGTGGACGTACTCGGCGGTGAGGTCATTGGTCCAGACGGTCACGGCAGTGGTCCCCGCTCCCAGGTTGACGGTGATGACCACCTCGCGCCCCGTCATGTCCACCTTTCCCCTGTCCTCGCCCAGGGCGCCGCCTCTGCACACCCATACGCCGTTGATGGCCACGTCGATCCGGTCCGGGTCGAAGGCCGCGGAGGTGGTCCCGATCGCGGCGAGCACCCTCCCCCAGTTGGGGTCCTCACCGTGAATGGCGCACTTGAGGAGGTTGTTGCGTGCGATGGACCGGCCGACCTCGATCGCGTCGTCCTCCGACGCCGCGTTCGTCACGTCGATCCGGATCTCCTTCGAGGCGCCTTCGGCGTCCGCGACGATCTGGAGCGCGAGGTCCGCGCAGACGGCCCGTACCGCGCCGGCGAAAGCCGGGTAGGCGGGGGACAGCCCGGATGCTCCCGACGAGAGGAGCAGCACCGTGTCGTTGGTGGACATGCAGCCGTCGGAGTCGACGAGGTCGAACGTGGCTCGGGTCGCCGAGCGCAGTGCGGAGTCCAGTGACGCGGAGTCGAGGACGGCGTCGGTGGTGAGGACGACGAGCATCGTGGCAAGCCCCGGCGCCAGCATGCCCGCCCCCTTGGCCATGCCTCCGACCGTCCAGCCGTCCTGGCTGACCACCGCGGTCTTGTGCACGCTGTCGGTGGTCTTGATGGCGATCGCGGCTGGTTCCCCGCCGTTCGGGGACCGCGTCGCGGCGGCCTCGTCGATCCCGGCGAGGAGCTTCTCCATCGGCAGCCGGACGCCGATGAGCCCTGTGGACAGGACCGCGATGTCGCTGATGTCGTGGCCGGGAAGCACAGCGGCCGCTCTCGCCGCGGTGGCGCGAGTGTCCTCGAAGCCCTCAGGCCCCGTACAGGCGTTGGCGCCTCCGGAGTTGACCACTACGGCGCTCAACTCACCGTCGTTGAGAGCCTGTTCGCACCAGACGACGGGAGCTGCCCGGACGCGGTTGGTCGTGAAGACGCCCGCCGCCGACCGGCTCGGGCCCTCGTTGACCACCAGGGCCACGTCCCGATCGCCGCTCTTCTTGATTCCGGCCGCCGTGCCGGCGGCCGAGAAGCCCCGTGCTGCTGTGACGCTCATGGTGAAACTCCTATGGTGGACAGCCCTCGCTCCTCCGGAAGGCCGAGGGCGATGTTCATGGATTGCACGGCACCGCCGGCGGTGCCCTTGGTGAGATTGTCGATCGCGCCTATGGCGATCAGCCGCCCCGCCGACTCGTCCAGGTCTGCCTGAAGATGTACGGCGTTCGAACCGAGCACCGCACCGGTGGACGGCCACATTCCGTCAGCGAGCAGATGTACGAACGGCTCGTCCTGGAAGGCCTTTTGATAGGCGGACCGAACGTCCTGCCGGGTGACTCCGGCCCTGACCCGGGCGGAACAGGTCGCCAGGATGCCTCGTGCCATGGGGGCCAGGACGGGGGTGAACGAGACGCTGATCGGTTCGCCCGCGACGGCGGAGAGATTCTGAGCCACCTCCGGTGTGTGCCGGTGCGTGCCTGCCACCCCGTACGGCGACGCGGAGCCCATGACCTCACTGCCGAGCAGATGCGGTTTCGGCGCCTTTCCGGCACCGGAGGTTCCCGTCACGGCGACGATCTCGACCGACGGTTCCACCAGTACCTCGGCCAGGGCGGGGTACAGCGCGAGCGAGACCACGGTCGGGAAGCAGCCGGGTACCGCGATGCGGCGCGCCCCGAGGAGCCCGGAACGCCCGCCCGGCAGCTCGGGAAGCCCGTACGGCCAGGTGCCCGCGTGCTCCGTGCCGTAGTACCGGCGCCACTCGACGGCGTCCCGCAGCCGGAAGTCGGCACCACAGTCCACGACGAGAACGTTCTCGTCGAGCCGTTCGGCCAGGGCCGCGGACGTTCCGTGCGGCAGTGCCATGAACACCACGTCGTGACCAGCCAGAACTTCCGGCGTCGTGGGTTCCAGGATCCGGTCGGCGAGAGGGTGCAGGTGTGGCTGGAGTTGCCCCAGCGCCTCCCCGGCGCTCGAGTTCCCCGTGAGCGCACCGATCTGGATATCCGGGTGGTTCAGCAGCAGCCGGAGCAGTTCACCTCCTGCGTATCCGCTCGCACCTGCCACTGCGGCCCGCAGCGCCATACTTTTCCTCCTCAAAGAAATACGTCTGGCTGATTCGAGGTACGTGCCTTTTGTCGGCAGCGCCATGTCCGGCGGGGCGGGCTGTCCTGTGGACAGGACAAGCCCGCAGATTATTGTTGCACCGGACGGACGGTCGCTGCCAGGCTGTCGGGCAGACCCAATAGTTCCCGAAGGGCTATTTGGGATGTCTGGTGATCCGAAGTGTTCTGAATTTACAGTAAGGCGACTCCACTTGGTGATATCGGGTGGAGACTCGGCGTGGACAAGTAGAATTGGAGTCAACTATGAGCAGCAACCCGTTCGACGACGCGGACGGAAAGTTCTACGTCCTGGTGAACGACGAGGACCAGCACTCCCTCTGGCCGACTTTCGCCGACGTCCCCGCCGGTTGGAGGGTCGTGTTCGGCGAGAACGGCCGAACGGAGTGCCTTGAGTTCGTCGAGCAGAACTGGACCGACCTGCGGCCGAAGAGCCTGCGTCTGGCGATGGCCGCGGACAAGGCCGGTGCCGGCGTCTGACGCGGAGTTCCCGAAGGGCGGGTCCGGTGCTGACGAACAGCACCGGACCCGCCCTTCGGGAACTCTGCGTCAGACGGTCTCTTCGGTGGCCAGTGCCGGAAGCGCCTGCTCGGTTTCGAGACGGTTGACGAGGGACTCGGTGATCTCGCCGCTACGAGTGGCGAGATTCGACAGCAGGGACGAGGTCAGGCCGTGGCTGTGCTCCGTGCCGCCCTGCAGATATATGCCGAAAGGCAGTTCAGGTTCGGTGACGAGCTGGTAGTCACGGTCCACCCGGTAGTGACCCTGGTCGTCACGCGGGCAGTGCGCCGCCAGGTCGCCGAGCAAACGGGTCGGATCCATTCCCTCGTACCCGGTGGCGAAGACCAGGGCGTCGGTGTTGAGCACCTGCGTCTCCTTGTCGAGCAGCGAGACGAGCGAGACCAGCGTTTCGTTTCCTACGCGCTGAATCGACTCGACCCTCGACAGGTTATGGAAGTGCAGACGCCGATATCCGCGTACATCTTCGTCGTAGCTGCGCCGGTAGAGGTCCTGGATGACCTCCGTGTCGACGACCGAGTAATTGGTGTTCTTGTGGTACCGCCAGAACGCCTCCCGGGTCTGATCGGTTCCGTAGTAGTAGTCGTCCACCGCGGCCGGGTCGAACACCTGGTTCGCGAAAGGCGTGTCGTCCGCCACCGAGTAGCCGTACGACGGAATGACCGAGTGGACCTGCGCGTGCGGCAGCATGTCGTGCATGAACCTGGTGATCTCGGCGGCGCTCTGCCCGGCACCGACCACCGCCACGCTCTTCAGCTCGTCGGAGCCGACCGACCGGAACTTCTCCAGGAACTCGGAGCTGTGCCAGACGCGTTCATCCCGCTCCATGCCTTGCGGCATGCGCGGGACCAGGCCTGTGGAGATGACCACGTTGCGCGCGTGGACCAGTCTGCTGCTGCCGTCCGCGATGTCCCGGACCTCCAGCTCCAGATGGCCGGCGGCCCCGGAGCCGGCTTCCCCCGCCCGTCGTACGGAGACGACCTCGGAGCCGTACGAGACGGAGTCCTCGAAGTGCGACTGGGCCCATTCCAGGTACTGGTGGAATTCCTGGCGGGTGGGAAAGAAATCCTGGTTGTTGACGAACTGCGTCAGTCGGCCCGACTCATGCAGGTACGACACGAAGCTGAACTTCGATGTCGGGTTCCGAAAGGTCGCCAGATCCTTCAGGAACGAAATCTGCATCGTCGCCGACGGGAGGAGCATGTTCTTGTGCCAGCCGAAGGAAGGCTGTCGCTCGATGAATGCAGCAGATATTTTCCGACCTGCTCCGTTTGTTGCCCTCTCTTTCAGTGCAATGGCCAGAGACAGGTTGGACGGGCCGAACCCGACACCAACCACGTCGTACATCTCAGGCGCACGAGTAGTACCCATAGAAACTCCTTCGGTGAGTGGTCAGAGTGCGAATTGCGGCAGCATGTTCGAAGCGATATTGCATGGTACGAGCCAACAACCTAGATCGGTGAGACACGCGCTTTCAAGCTGTGCGGTGCCGGGCGGGGGTTTTCCCGTCCTGCCGACAGGACAAAGCTGCGCCGAGTTTCACATCGTTGATAGCTTCTGAGAACAGTCCCTGAGAAAGAAGGAGACGGATACGCCATGGTGGTAGCTACCAGCAGTGATTGGATACGCAGATACAGCAGCCCGCTCAAACCCCGCATCCGACTGCTCTGCCTGCCGCACGCGGGTGGGGCTGCAACATTCTTTCACGGCTGGGCCCGTGCATTCGGAAACGACATCGAAGTGCTCGCGGCGTGCTATCCGGGCCGGCAGCACCGAATAAATGAGCCATGCCTGCCCTCCATCGAAGCCATGGCGGACGCGCTCACCGAGGAAATGCTGGCCTACGCCGACGCGCCCCTGGCCATCTTCGGGCACAGCATGGGGGCCACCCTGGCATACGAGATCACCCTGCGGCTGCACCGACAGCACGACATCGTTCCGACGGCTCTGCTCCTCTCGTCCCGCGAGCCTCCGCACCGGGTGACCCCGATCAACGCCGACCCCGACGACCAGGCGTCGGTCGTCGCGGAGGTCCACCGTCTCGGCGGCACGGATTCCGAGGTCCTCGCCGACCCGGACCTGCGGGACCTCGTACTTCCCGCCATCCGTTCCGATTTCCGGCTCGTGAACGACTACGCGGCCCGGCCGGGCGTCCCCCTCCCCTGTCCCGTCGTCGGCTATGTCGGCTCCTCGGACCCCGACCTCGACGACGGCGTCATGCGTGACTGGGGCGACCTCGCTCCCGAGGGGTTCGACCTGGTCACCCTGCAGGGCGACCACTTCTATCTGGTGGACCGTGAGGAGGAGTTGACCGCGGACATCCGTGCCCGGCTGCGAACCACGCCCCTCGGATAGGGTCTCTCGTCCGGATCAGGCCGGATCCGAAACGGAAGACCCTGGTCCATCAACGCTGCCGGCGACGGTGGCAGCGGGGACGGCGACAGGGCGCCGGCGCCCGCTTCCGGTAGCGGTCGGTCGTGGCCCCCGCGGTGGGGCCACGACCGACCGCGACCGGACGGACTACGCCAGCGCCTTGCCCAGCCGACGCATCCCCTCCACGGTGTCCGGGGGCGCGTGCCCCGCGAACGACAGCCGCAGTGTCGACGCATCCGGGGGACCCGCGAAGAACGGGGCACCCGGCACGTACGAGACTCCGTGGTCGACCGCCCTCGGCAGCAGCGCCGCCGTGTCGTAGCCCTCGGGCAAGCGGACCCAGAGGAACATGCCACCGTCAGGGCGGCTCCACGAGCTCCCCGCCGGCAGCGCGTCGGGCAGCTCGGAAAGCATCGCCTCGCAGCGCTCCCGGTACAGGACCCGGCCGTCCCGCAACCGCGCGTCGATGTCGTGGCTGCCCAGGTAATGGGCCGCGGCGGCCTGGTCCACGGTCGAGCTGTGCAGATCCATCGCCTGCTTGGCGAGGACACAGGCGCGCAGCAGAGCGGGCGGCGCGCTGATCCAGCCCAGCCTGAGGCCAGGTGCCACGATCTTGGACAGGCTGCCCAGCAGCACGCTCCTGTCCCGTGCCCCGGTCTGGTTCCTGATCCACGGCAACTCCGCTCCACGGAACCTGAGTTCACCGTACGGGTCGTCCTCGGCGATCCAGAACCCCGCGGTCTCCGCCAGCCGTGCGACTGCCCGCCGGCGTTCCAGGGCGAGGGTGCGTCCCGTGGGGTTCTGGAAGTTCGGCACGAGGTAGACGAGCTTGGGGCGGTCGCGAGCCACGACGTGGGCCAGCGCATCGACGTCGATGCCCTCGTCGTCGGCGGGAACGGGGACCACCCGCGCACCGGTGTAGGCGAAGCACTGGAGGGCTGCGAGGTAGGTCGGCTCCTCGACGGCGACGGTGTCGCCCGGACGCAGGAGAACCGTGGCGAGGAGCATGAGCGCCTGCTGGGCGCCGGTCGTGATGAGCAGTTCGCCCGGGTCCGTCTCGAGCCCGCGCAGGGTCGACCGGGCGGCGATCAGCTCGCGCAGCAGGGGGTCCCCGTCCGTGACCGAGTACTGCAGGGCGGCGCGCGGATCGTGGGAGAGCACGTGGTCGTAAGAGGCCCGCAGCCCCTCGGTGTCCAGGAGCTCCGAGGCCGGCATGCCGCCAGCGAACGAGAGCACGTCGGGACGGCCGGCCAGGGCGAGCGCGTCGCGGATGACCGAGCTGGTCGCGGCAGCCGGGCGTGGGACGAGCCCGGGAGGAGGGACGCGGTCAGCCATGGGACACCGTGCTCTCGTCGGAGAGGTCCTTCTCGAGGCACGCCATGACTTCCCCGATGAACGTCGCGGTGGTCCCGTGGCCTCCCATGTCCGGGGTGGCCGCGTCACTTCGTGCCGCAGAGGCCAGCGCCCGGCGCAGCGGGACCGCTGCCGAGTGGTGCCCGAGATGGTCGAGCATGAGAGCCGCCGCCGTGGCCGTGGCGTACGGATTGGCGATGCCCCGCCCAGCGATGTCGGGCGCGCTTCCGTGCACCGGTTCGAACAGGGCGTAGCCGGTCTCCGGGCAGATGCTCGCGCTGGCGGCCAGACCGAGTCCGCCCATGAGGGCTGCGCCGATGTCGCTGACGATGTCGCCGAAGAGGTTGGAGGCGACGATGCCCTCGTAGGGCGAGGAGTCTCGAACCAGGTGGTAACAGAAGGAGTCGACATACTCGTCGCTTCCCACCAGCCCCGGGTGCCGGTCGAGTTCGGCGCGGAAGACCTCCTGCCAGAGGCGACCCGTGTGGGGCACGGCGTTGCTCTTGTGCACCAGGGTGACCCGCTTGCGTCCGCTGTCGCTCAGGGTGCGCAGGCAGTACCGGAGGAACCTCTCGACGGTCTCCCGGGTGTAGACGCATTCGTCGATGGCTACGGCCGGTCGCCCTCCTTGGGCGACGGTGCCGCCGACTCCGGCGTAGAGCCCCTGGGTGTTCTCCCGGAACAGGGCGACGGCCCGGTCGCTGCCGGCCGGGGTGAAGGGCCGGTAGTTCACGTACAGGTCGAGGCCCCGGCGCAGCCCCAGCAGGATGTCGCGGCCGTGTGCCATGTCCGGGATCCTGGGGTCGCCCAGTGCGCCCAGGAGAACGGCACCGTAGTCGGAGGCCAGCATGTCGAGTGCGCCGGACGGCAGACCGACACCCTCGGCCAGCCACCGCTCGGCGCCCCAGTCGAAGGTCTCGAACGAGAGGCCGAGCCGGAAGTGGTCGCTGAGGAGCGACAGCGCGGGCAGGACGGCCGGGACGACCTCGCCACCGATTCCGTCCCCGGGAACCACCGCGATCCTCATGAGCGCGCTCCGGCGGTGAACATGTCCTCCACTGAGCTGAGCCGCCCCGCGATGGCGCTCGCCGCGACCACGTACGGGGAGGTCAGATAGACCTGGCCGGGCCCCGAGCGGCCTGGGAAGTTGCGGTTCTGCGCACTGACGGTGATCTCGTCGGGCCGCTCCGAGACACCCGGTCCCGCATTGATGCAAGCCCCGCAGGAGGGCGGCAGGACGGTGACGCCGACCTGCTCGAAGAGGTCGAGATAGCCGTGTTTCGCGGCGTGGTCCATCACGGCCTCGCTGCCGACCTGGATGTACGCCTGGACGCCCTCGGGCACCGACAGTCCCTGTTCGCGGGCGAGACGGAAGACGCTGGCGTACATGTCCATGTCCTCGGCCTTGCCACCTGTGCAGGAGCCGCCGTACGCCTTGTCGACGCGGATCTCCTCGTGCACGGAGGCGAGCGGGACGGCGTTGCGCGGGTCTCCGGGCAGGGCGACCATCGGTTCGACGGTGTCCAGGGCGACGGTCACGGTGGACGCGTAGTCCGCGCCCGGGTCCGACGTCAGCGCGGCGGCGTCGGGAAGCGCCGGAGTGCGGCGGGCCAGATGCGCCCGGGTGATGTCATCGGCCTCGAACATGGCGGTCATGCCCCCCGCCTCGACCGCCATGTTGCACAGGGTGGCGCGTTCGTCGACACTCAGGGACTTCGCGCCCGAGCCGGTGAACAGCAGGACCTTGCCCAGGGTTCGGCTGCCCTCGATCCCCGGGTGGGCCAGCAGATTGAGCATGACGTCCTTGGCACAGACACCCGGACGCAGGACGCCGTCGAGTTCGACCCGGACGACGGCCGGCACCTTCACCAGGATCTCGCGGTTGTACCAGGAGTTGGCGATGTCGGTGGCGCCCACTCCGAAGGCCAGGGCACCGACGGCACCAGCGGTGCAGGTATGGCTGTCGGTGCCGATGATCACGTCACCGGGCCGGGCCACGTGCTCCAGGATGTGGTTGTGGCAGATCGCCTGGCTCCCGCCGTTCTCGCGGGGGCCGATGAAGTGCCCGCCGCCGAGCTCCGCGAACTCCCGCTGCCGTACGCCGAGATCGTCGACGCGTGCGATGAGCTGGTCACCGTTCGGGCGGCGCTTCAGGACGGGGCCTGCCAGGGAGAGGTGGTCCTGGAAGAAGTAGCAGCTGTCCGGCTCGGCGAGCCGGGCGTCCGGGCCGAACTGCTGCGCGAACATGCCCGCGGCCATGGGGGTGACGTACTCGTGCGAGAACCGGACGTCCGTCGTGACGAAGTACGACTCGCCGACGCTCACCGACGCGTCCTCGGGGAGCGGATTACGCGGCGAGAGGGCGCCCTGAAGAATCTTCTCCACGACGTTCAACGGGCGCGCGGCGGCGAACTCCGGCGTGATGCTCGAGCCCTCGCGATTGAAGCCGAACAGCCCGCCGAGGTCTACGATGGCCCGCTCGATGTTGTTGGCGCGCCGGGTGAACGCCTCCAGCGGCAGCTCCTCGCCGTCGAGGAGGGACTCCAGGAGGTCGAAGTCGGTGCAGGTGATGATGCCGACGTTGCGGCAGTTCTGCTCGTAGATCCGCTCGAAGGAACGGGCGAAGACGACCTCGACGCCCGCGTACTTCTCGGCGTAGACGGCGTGTTCCCGGGACGAGCCGCAGCCCTTCGCCTCACCACTGACGATGATCTGGGGGGCGAACGACTTCAGGGCGCCCTCGGTCACCTTCTTGTCCCGCAGCCCCAGATAGGCGTAGTCGCCGAGCTTCTCGTCGTACCAGTAGCAGCACCAGCCGGGGATGATCTCGTCGGTGGAGATGTTGTTCATGAGCGGCGCACGCAGCAGCTCGGCGGGGCCGGGCACCGGGCCGCCCGACAGCTGCGCGGCCACGACATCGGTGTCCTCGGTCAGGACGAGGACGTTGCCGCGCAGACTGATCCGGCGCTCCTCGAAGTCCTCGTCCCGGGCGTTACTCGGCGGTCGCAATGATCTGCCCTATCTGCTCGTCGGTGAGGGGGCCGCGGTTGGACTTCGCGCCGGCCAGGATCTTCTTGAGGAGGGACGCGTCGGTGCTGTCGTAGCCGTGGACGGTCAGCCAGTAGCGCACGTTGTTGGTGCCGGACGCCTCGTCGATCAGCACCTCCTGCTCACGGCCGAGATAGCTGGCCGGGACGCTGGAGTACACACTGTCCTTGACCAGCGTGTTGCCCTTCTGATGGGCCTTGAGGATCGCGGAAGCGTGCACACCGGCGCTGGTCTTGAAGACGTCCCGGCCCAGCGCGGGGTAGTTCTGCGGGATGCCCACGTTCAGAACCTCCGACGCGTACGCGCCGTACTCCCCGAGCGCCCTCAGGTCGTATGCCTCGCGCCCGTCGAGATGGCTGTTGATCATCAGCTGGTCCAGGGAGGCGTTGCCCGCGCGCTCCCCGATTCCCAGGATCGTGCCGTGCACGCGAGCGCAGCCCAGTGCGAGCGCCGTCAGGGAGTTCGCGAGGGCGAGGCCCCGGTCGTTGTGGCCGTGCCATTCCAGGGCGACGGACCGCTGCCGACTCGCGAAGTACTGGTTTGTCCAGTGCAGCAGCGCCGCCGTGCCTTCCGGACGGGCGGCCCCGACGGTGTCGCACAGGGTCAGCCGGGTCACCCCGGAATCGATCGCGGCGTCGTATACCTGACCGAGGACCTCGGGGGTGCAGCGCACCGCGTCCTCAAGGACCAGGACGAAGTCGACGTCGCTGTGCAGGCAGGCCGCCGCGGAATTGACGATGCTGCGCTGGATGGTGGCGATGCTCCAGTCCTCGACGTACTGCCGGATGGGGCTCACACCGATGAAGAGGTACGCGTCCACCGTCGTCCCGGCCCGCTCCGCGATCTCGCAGATCGCGGCGATGTCAGCCGGGTGGGTACGGCCGGCGTAACCCGGGACGATTTGGTACCCGGAATCGATGATGTGCCGAGCCAACTGCACGCACTCGTTCAGCGCCTCCGGATCCGACCCCGGGAAGCCCAGGTCGGCCGAGCGCACCCCGGCGCGGGCCATGTGGTCCAGGATGACCAGTTTCTGATCGACCGACGGATTTCTGATGTGCGGCGCCTGAAGGCCATCGCGGAGGGTCTCGTCAAAGAACGTTCCGGAGTATGCCGGGGGGTGCGAGGCGGCGCCGACGTCCACGGTGTTCCAGTTGAACCAGATGTCGTCGCTCGGACGAGCGCCTTGGCCGGTCATTCCGTTCAATTCGACCTCCGTGTTCGATGGGGGAGCCTTGGTGTGCGAAATGGATCCATGGCGGACGGGTATGAGCGCGCACGAAAGAACGCCCGATGACCGTCAGGAAATCGGAAATACGTGTGGTGCCCGCAGTCTCTCGGACCGCGTGCCGCCCGCCCCTGTCGGCCATAAAGAAGCAAAGGCCCGCGACCGTCAGGAATTTGCTCGGCTCGATCCCCAAGAGAATCAGCGGGCCGACCCCATTGGCAATGCATTCCGGCCGTTGCGCTTGTATGGGCATGACGCATCCGGGTCATATCCAGGTTCCACGGGCACCGCGAGGACAGACACCCCCTGTCCTGGTGGCAGGACAGGGGCATCGTGCCGGGCGCCGGCCGGACCCGCCGACGATACGGCGTTCGAGCTGGTGGGCCGCCTGGCCTGCGCCGTCCTGTCCTGTCCTGTCGCCAGGACAAGGGGTGCCACCGCAGAAGTCCAGATATCCCCGATACAGTCTGTGCACATCACGCCCACCGAAGCGCCATGGCCGTAATTCATTGCCAATGGGCGGGACCCGCTGATTCTCTTGAGGAGCGGGGGACCTGCTGCTGGGTCTGGTCGACGCAGAGCCAAATGCACTGCGAACGCAGACCCGGACACCAGCTGAGACCTCAAGGTTTCGACGACTCGACGGCAGAGACGTCCACCGTGCTGAAACTTTCCTCGAAGCGGCCATCGCGAAGTTCTTCGGTGCCCCGCCTTTATCGCGAGCCGGGAGTGCAGTGTGAGTACACAGTCCATCCATGAATCCGTACGGAGCGCCATCAAACGGGCACGTGCCGCGCAGGCCGAGGCGGAATCATGGGACCAGACGCGAGTCGACGACGTCGTCGCGGCCGTCGGATGGCAGTGCTACCGAGAGGAGAACGCCAGACGGCTCGCCGCGCTCAGTCACGCGGAGACCAGGCTCGGCGACGCGGAGCACCTCTATGCCCTGCAGCGGAGGCGGGTGCTCGGAATACTCCATGACCTCCAGGGCGCGACCACCGTGGGCGTGGTCGAGGAGACGCCGCACCTCGGACTCCGGAAGATCGCCAAGCCCGTCGGAGTGATCGCGGCGGCCAGCCCGGCCACCGCCCCGAGCCCCGGGATCATCTGCAACGCGCTCCCCATGCTCAAGACCCGCAACGCGGTGGTCTTCACCCCCAACCCGAGGGCGCGCAAGGTCGCCGAAGAGACCGTCGCGCTGATCCGTACAGGCCTCGAGGAAGTGGGTGCCCCCGCCGACCTCGTCCAGTGCCTCGACGTCAGCGGCAGGGAGGCCGCCGAGGAACTGATGTCCGCCGCGGACCTCGTCGTCGCGGTGGGCGGCAAGGGCACGGTGCGTCGCGCCTATCTGAGCGGAACCCCCGCCATCGGGGCGGGCGTCGGCAATCCCACGGTGATCGTCGACGAGACGTCCGACTGCCGCGAGGCGGCCCGCATGATCCAATGGGGCGCCAGCTACAACAACGGCACCTCCTGCTCGTCGGAGAGCAACGTACTGGTGCACCGTTCCATCGCGGACGAGTTCCGGGCGGAACTCGTCAGGTCCGGTGCGTACGTCTGCACGGGCGTCGAGACCAAGGAGTTGCAGGACGTCCTCTGGCCGTCCGGCGAAACCTTGAACCGTGATCTGATCGGCCAGTCCGCCGACGTGATCGCCGCCGCCGCCGGCCTGACGCTGGAAGAGCCGGAGAAGATCACAGCCCTCGTTCTCGAATGTGAGGACGTGAGGGGAGACAGCCCCATTCTTTTGGAAAAGCTGTCCCCGGTGGTTACGTTGTCCGTATACGACGACTTCCACCACGCAGTGGAATCGGTGAAGCTGGTCGAGGACCGGTGTGGTCGTGGGCACAGCTGTGGAATCCACTCCGAGCTTCCCGAACGGGTGTCATATCTGGCGGAACAGATGCCGACATCCCGTGTGGTCGTCAATCAGTCGACCATGACGAACAGCGGGAGCTTCGGAAGCGGCGTACCGTTCACCACGACTCTGTCCAGCGGTAGTTGGGGCGGAAGCAGCGTGTCCGGGAACGTCACGTGGCGTGAGTACATCAACCACACCACCGTCTCCTGGCCCATCGAGGAGCGCAGGGCGGACGAAGCAGTGATCTTCGGCCGGCACTGGGCGAACACGGAAGTTCAAGCCTCCCGATAGGGCGTTGCTTGACAAGTGGGGCGGGCCGGCGTGGGAATTCCGTCCATGTTCCGGAATCTCTGAGAGATTCCGGGGCCGGTTCATGCGTGTGAAGACGAACGGCTCTTCCCGGGTCAACTTGGGAAACTGCGGGTTCGAGCAGCGAAGAAAATGAGTCCTGTCGTGCTGGGGGAGTACTTCCTGATGTCTGCCAACCGTCGTTTTCCTTTGAGTGCGCCGCAGCTCGGCCTTTGGCTCTTCCAGCAACTGGACCCGAAGAACCCGGTTCTGAGCATCGGCGATGTGCTGGAGATCCGCGGCGCGATCGACCCCGAGGTCTACAGGGCGGCGATCCGGCACGTGGTCCGCGAGGCGGAGGCACTGCGCATCCGGATCGCCGAGGACGGCGATGGCGTCTTCCAGTATCTCGTCGCTCCGGACGCCGTGCAGGTCTCCGTGGTGGACCTGAGTGGCGAGGCGGACCCGCACGCGGCTGCGGAAGCACACATGGCGGCCGGGTTCGACCGGGCCATCGACCCGACACAGGACCCGCTGTTCGCCCCCGAACTGCTCAAGCTCGCCGAGGACCGTTACCTCTCCTACCACCGCTTCCACCACGTGGCCGTCGACGGCTGGAGCATGGGGCTCGTGGCCCGACGGCTCGCCGCGGTCTACACCCGCCTCGCGGCAGGCCAGGAGCCCGGCGACAGCCCCTTCAGCCCCCTCGGCACGCTGCTGGAGGCCGACACCGCCTACCGCGAGTCGCCCGCCTACAGCGAGGACGCCGAGTTCTGGCGCCGGTATCTGGCGGACCTCCCTGAGGCCACCCGCCTCACCACCGGCGTGCCCGGTATCCCGCAACGACTCGTGTGCCGGTCGACGGTGCTCGCGGAGCCCGTCGCCGCGCGACTTCGCACCCTGGCCGGGACGGTCGGTGTGCGCACCTCCGCTGTCGAGATCGCCGCGACAGCCGCGTACCTCCACCACATGACGGGCGCCCGCGAACTCGTCCTCGGCCTCCCCGTCGCCGCACGCCTGGACCGCACGGTCCGCTCCGTGCCGGGCATGGCGTCGAACGTGGTGCCGTTGCGGCTGGAGCTCGACCCCGGCGCGACCGTGGCGGACTTCCTCGGCCATGTCGCCGAACGCACCCGTCAGGTCCTCGACCACCAGATGTACCGCTACGAGGACCTGAGCCGGGACCTCAACCTCGTAGGCACGCGGCAGCAGCTCGAAGGCCCGCTCGTCAACGCGATGAACTTCGACTACGACCTGAAGTTCGGCACGGCGCCGGCGACGGGCCGCTATCTGCCCCTCGGCCTCGTCCAGGACCTCTCCTTCCAGTTCCAGGACCGCCAGGACGGGCAGGGCTGGCGGATCCAGCCCCAGGGCAATGCTGACCTCTACAGCGCCGAGGAACTCGACGGACACAGCGCCCGCATGGTGCGCTTCCTCACCGCCTTGGCGAGCGCCACTCCCGATACGCCCCTCGCCCGTCTGGGTGTTCTGCTGCCGGGTGAGGGTGAGGTGTTGGAGTCCTGGCAGGGGGCGGTGACGGGTGCGCCGGTGGTTTCGGTGCCGGAGTTGTTCGCTGTGCAGGTGGCGGCGTCGCCGGGGGCGGTGGCGGTCGAGTTCGGGGACACCGTTCTGACGTATGCGGAGTTGGATGCGCGGGCCAATCAGGTGGCGCACTGGTTGATCGAGCGTGGTGTGCGGGCCGAGTCGACGGTCGGTGTGTGGATGGACCGGTCGGTCGAGCTGGTTGTGGCGTTGCTGGGTGTGGCGAAGGCGGGTGGGGTGTATGTGCCCTTCCATCCGGAGTGGCCGCAGGAGCGTCGCGATCTGATCTGTGAGCGTGCGGGTGTGCTCCTGGTGGTCACTGCGGACGATGTCGCCGCGGTGGGGGGATATCCGCGAGGGTCTGCCGATGTGGCCGTTCTGCCGGAGCAGTTGGCGTATGTGATGTTCACGTCGGGGTCGACGGGTGAGCCGAAGGGTGTGGCTGCTCGGCAGTGTGATGTGACGGCGTTGGCGTTGGATGGTGCGTTTGCGGGGGTCGGGGACCGGGTGTTGGTCAACTCGCCGCATTCTTTTGATGCGTCGACGTTCGAGTTGTGGGTGCCGTTGTTGAACGGTGGCCGGGTTGTGGTGTCGCCTCCGGGGCGGGTGGACGGTCGGGAGTTGGCCGGGCTGATTGCCTCGAGTGGGGTGACGGCGTTGTGGCTGACGGCGGGCCTGTTCGGTGTGATGGCGGAGGAGCACCCGGAGTGCTTCGCCGGTGTTGCGCAGGTGTGGGCCGGCGGCGACGTGGTGTCACCGGCGGCGGTACGCCGCGTCCAGGCGGTCTGCCCGGGCCTGGTCGTCGTGAACGGTTACGGTCCGACCGAGACGACCACGTTCATCACGCATCACCGGATGGATGCGTTGGCTGAGGATGTTGCGGATATTCCGGTCGGGCGTCCGTTGGACAACATGCGGGTGTACGTGCTGGACGCGGGTCTGGGTCTGGTGCCGCCGGGTGTGGTCGGTGAGCTGTATGTGGCGGGTGCGGGTCTGGCTCGTGGTTATGTGGGCCGGCCTGGCCTGACGGCTGAGCGCTTCGTCGCCAGCCCGTTCCGCGCGGGTGAGCGCCTCTACCGCACCGGTGACCTGGTGCGCTGGGACGCTAACGGTCGGCTGGTCTATGCGGGCCGTGCGGATGAGCAGGTCAAGATCCGCGGCTTCCGCATCGAGCTGGGCGAGATCGAGGCAGCGCTCCTGCAGCATCCGGGTGTGGCTCGGACCGTCGTGACGGCCCGGGAAGCTGGTCCGGGACGCGGAAAGCA
>NZ_PTJS01000002.1 GCF_002941025.1 Streptomyces sp. QL37
GCGCCTTCGGTGACTGCCTGGACCAGGGCGGTCAGCTCCTCGAACCAAGCCTGCGCGAGCTCGGCCACCCGCTCCTCGGACAGCAGCTCACCCGCCCACGACCACACCGCCCGCAGCTCCGGACCCTCACCCGAATCCTCCGCGAGCGCGTTCACCTCCACCACGTGCGCCAGCGGCATCCCCGCGTCCATGCCACCGGACAGACCCGCGGCCTGCGTCAGAGCTCCGTCGGAGTGCGTACCGGTCTGGAAGCGTCCGAGGTAGTTGAAGCCGATCTGCGGGGCAGGCCCCTCGAACTCGGTCGCGGTGTCCACGTTCGCATACCGCAGGAGTCCGTATCCGATGCCCTTGTCGGGGATCTCGCGGAGCTGCTCCTTGACCCGCTTGACGGACGAACCCACGTCTCCCGAGCCCGGCTCCAGCGAGACCGGATACACGGTGGTGAACCAACCCACCGTCCGCGTCACATCCAGACCAGCCGCAACCTCCTCACGGCCATGGCCTTCGAGGTCTACGAGCACGGGCCCGTCCGTACCGCGCCAACGGTTCACCGCACGCGACAGACCCGTCAGCAGCACGTCATTGACCTCACCACGGAACGCAGAGGCCACAGCTCCCAGCAGCGGACCGGCCACCTCCACCGGCAACCGCACCTCCAACTGCCCAGCAGAAGAAGCCACGTCCACCAACGGATCCAGACCACGCGCTCCCAGCAACGGGTCCGCGGTCCGCGCGACCCGCTGCCACAGTGCCAGCTCACCCGCACGGACCTCGGCCTCACCGGCCAACTGACGCGCCCAGCGACGGAACGACGTCGCGACCGCCGCCAGCTCCACCTCACGACCCGCCACCACAGCAGCCAGCGCCGCCTCGACATCCGGCACCAGAATCCGCCACGACACCCCGTCCACCACCAAGTGATGAACCACCAACAGCAACAAGCCTTCAGCAGCGGGACCGGCATCGAACCACACCGCCTGGAGCAGAACACCGTCGGCCGGGACAAGACGCCCCTGAGCCGCCACCCGCTGCTCGACCACCACGCCCGCCACCGCGTCCTGGGACAGGCCCGCCACATCCACACGACGCAGGATGGACCCGGCACGCAGGGCATCCGCCGCCGGAACCGTCAGCTCCCAACGATCGCCTTCGAGTACCGCACACATCCGCAACGCGTCATGGTGATCCAGAACCGCCTGCACCGACCGCTCAACCTGCGGGAACCGGGTGCCAGAGGGAACACGGGCGCCCATCGACTGGTAGAACCCGTCGACCGGACCGCCCCGCTCCGCGAACAGCGACATCACCGGTGTCGAGGGGACCTCGCCCAGGGACTCACCGGCCGCCTCGGCCACCACACCCACACTCGCGGTCTGCGCCACGCCCGCCAGCGCCTCGACCGTCCGCCACCGGAAAACGTCACGCGGCGAAAACCCCCCCCCCGCCGGGCCGGGCCGCCCCACAAACCCCCGACCCACCCCCCCCCCCGCCACATACAGCTCACCGACCACACCCGGCGGCACCAGACCCAGGCCGGTGTCCAGGACGTACACCCGCAT
This sequence comes from Streptomyces sp. QL37, assembly GCF_002941025.1. Classification (NCBI taxonomy): domain Bacteria; kingdom Bacillati; phylum Actinomycetota; class Actinomycetes; order Kitasatosporales; family Streptomycetaceae; genus Streptomyces; species Streptomyces sp. QL37. Next base: position 1,560 of record NZ_PTJS01000002.1, read on the forward strand.
GTTGTCCAGCGGACGCCCGACCGGAATATCCGCAACGTCTTCAGCCAGCTCGTCCATCCGGTGATGCGTGATGAACGTGGTCGTCTCGGTCGGACCGTAACCATTCACGACGACGTTCATCACGCATCACCGGATGGACGAGCTGGCTGAAGACGTTGCGGATATTCCGGTCGGGCGTCCGCTGGACAACATGCGGGTGTACGTCCTGGACACCGGCCTGGGTCTGGTGCCGCCGGGTGTGGTCGGTGAGCTGTATGTGGCGGGGGGGGGGGTGGGTCGGGGGTTTGTGGGGCGGCCCGGCCCGGCGGGGGGGGGGTTTTTGGGGGGGCCCGTCCCGGGGGGGGGGGGGGCGGGGGCGGTCGGGGAGTCCCTGGGCGAGGTCCCCTCGACACCGGTGATGTCGCTGTTCGCGGAGCGGGGCGGTCCGGTCGACGGGTTCTACCAGTCGATGGGCGCCCGTGTTCCCTCTGGCACCCGGTTCCCGCAGGTTGAGCGGTCGGTGCAGGCGGTTCTGGATCACCATGACGCGTTGCGGATGGGTGCGGGTCTGGCTCGTGGTTATGTGGGCCGGCCTGGCCTGACGGCTGAGCGTTTCGTGGCGAGCCCGTTCCGTGCGGGTGAGCGCCTCTACCGCACCGGTGACCTGGTGCGCTGGGACGCTAACGGTCGGCTGGTCTATGCGGGCCGTGCGGATGAGCAGGTCAAGATCCGCGGCTTCCCCGGTGGGAACCACGTAACCGACCAGCTGCTTTCCGCGTCCCGGACCAGCTTCCCGGGCCGTCACGACGGTCCGAGCCACACCCGGATGCTGCAGGAGCGCTGCCTCGATCTCGCCCAGCTCGATGCGGAAGCCGCGGATCTTGACCTGCTCATCCGCACGGCCCGCATAGACCAGCCGACCGTTAGCGTCCCAGCGCACCAGGTCACCGGTGCGGTAGAGGCGCTCACCCGCGCGGAACGGGCTGGCGACGAAGCGCTCAGCCGTCAGGCCAGGCCGGCCCACATAACCACGAGCCAGACCCGCACCCGCCACATACAGCTCACCGACCACACCCGGCGGCACCAGACCCAGACCCGCGTCCAGCACGTACACCCGCATGTTGTCCAACGGACGCCCGACCGGAATATCCGCAACATCCTCAGCCAACGCATCCATCCGGTGATGCGTGATGAACGTGGTCGTCTCGGTCGGACCGTAACCGTTCACGACGACCAGGCCCGGGCAGACCGCCTGGACGCGGCGTACCGCCGCCGGTGACACCACGTCGCCGCCGGCCCACACCTGCGCAACACCGGCGAAGCACTCCGGGTGCTCCTCCGCCATCACACCGAACAGGCCCGCCGTCAGCCACAACGCCGTCACCCCACTCGAGGCAATCAGCCCGGCCAACTCCCGACCGTCCACCCGCCCCGGAGGCGACACCACAACCCGGCCACCGTTCAACAACGGCACCCACAACTCGAACGTCGACGCATCAAAAGAATGCGGCGAGTTGACCAACACCCGGTCCCCGACCCCCGCAAACGCACCATCCAACGCCAACGCCGTCACATCACACTGCCGAGCAGCCACACCCTTCGGCTCACCCGTCGACCCCGACGTGAACATCACATACGCCAACTGCTCCGGCAGAACGGCCACATCGGCAGACCCTCGCGGATATCCCCCCACCGCGGCGACATCGTCCGCAGTGACCACCAGGAGCACACCCGCACGCTCACAGATCAGATCGCGACGCTCCTGCGGCCACTCCGGATGGAAGGGCACATACACCCCACCCGCCTTCGCCACACCCAGCAACGCCACAACCAGCTCGACCGACCGGTCCATCCACACACCGACCGTCGACTCGGCCCGCACACCACGCTCGATCAACCAGTGCGCCACCTGATTGGCCCGCGCGTCCAACTCCGCATACGTCAGCACGGTGTCCCCGAACTCGACCGCCACCGCCCCCGGCGTCGCCGCCACCTGCACAGCGAACAACTCCGGCACCGAAACCACCGGCGCACTCGTCACCGCCCCCTGCCAGGACTCCAACACCTCACCCTCACCCGGCAGCAGAACATCCAGACGACCAACAGTGATTTCAGGACGCCCGGTCACCGTCTCCAACACCTGGTGGAGGCGTCGCGCGAGCTGGTCGGCGGTGTCGTGGTCAAAGACGTCAGCGGCGTACTCCATGCCCCCACTCAGCCCGGCCGGCCCGCCGTGCGCGTCGACGTCTTCGGTGACGTGCACGGTCAGGTCGAACTTCGCCACATCGAAATCGAGCGCTTCTTCGGTGGCTTCCACACCGGGGAGGGCAAGTCGGCCGTGGCTGTTGTTCTGAAGGACCAGCATCACCTGGAACAGCGCCTGCCGGGACGCCGACCGATCCAGACCCAGCGCGTCCACCAGCCGGTCGAACGGCACATCCACATGCGCATGCGCACCCAGATGCACCTCACGCACCCGCTCCAACAATTCCACGAACGACGGATCACCCGACAGATCCGTACGCAGAACGACCGTGTTCACGAAGAACCCGACCAGATCATCCAGAGCCTCATCGCCACGCCCGGCCATCGCCGCACCCACCGGCACGTCCTCACCGGCACCCATCCGCGACAGAACCACCGCCAGAGCGGCATTGAGCACCATGAACAGCGTCACATCACGCTCACGCGCCAGCCGCAGCAGACCCCGGTGCACCTCCGCATCCACCTCGAACGGAACCGTCCGCCCGACATGCGAGGGCACCGCGGGATGCGGCCGGTCGTACGGCAACGCAAGCTCAGCCGGAGACCCCTCCAACACACCCTTCCAGTACGCCAGCTGTTCGCTGACGGCACTGTCCGGGTCATCCTCCGAACCCAGCACCTCCCGCTGCCACAACGCATAGTCCGCGTACTGCACCGGCAGCACCACGAACTCCGGAACCCCGCCCTCAAGCCGCGCACCATAAGCGACGGACAGGTCACGCAGCAGCGGCGCCATCGACCAGCCGTCCGCCGCGATGTGATGCAACACGACCGCCAGCACATGCTCATCCGCGGAAAGCTCGAGCAGCCGCGCGCGTATCGGGATCTCACCGGCCAGGTCGAAGCAGTACCCCGCCGCCTGCGCCAACGCCTCCGCCAGACCCTCACGGCCCACCCGCTCAAGGATCAGCTCGGGAGCGACATCCTCCAGGATGCGCTGCACCGGCTCGCCCCCCGCCTCACCTCCCGGATCCGCACCGCGCTCGGCGTGGAGCTTTCGGTGCAGGCGTTGTTCGACGCGCCGACAGTCGCCGGCTTGGCTGAGCGTCTCAGGGGCGCGAAGGCGGCCGCCCGTCCGGCGTTGGTTGCCGGGGTGCGTCCGGATCGGCTTCCGTTGTCGTATGCGCAGCGTCGGCTGTGGTTCCTGGACCAGCTGGCGGGGCCCAGGGCGAAGAAGGAGGCGTCGACGCCTCCTTCTTCGACCTGGGCGGACCCCCCCGGCCCGCAGCTGGTCGGATACGTCGGGTCCAGGCCGACATAGCCAGCCCCCGCCTTCAGCACCGCGACCAGCGCGACGACCATCTCCACCGAACGCGGCAGATACAGGGCCACGAACCGCTCGGCGGACAGACCCGGCCGGTTCAGATAACCCCAGCCCAGACCCATACTCGCCACATACAGCTCACCCACCGCGCCCGGAGCAACAGGCCGCAGCACCGAATCCAGCACGTACGCCTGAGTGTTGGCGATCGGGCGGCCGATGGGCAGTGCGCCGCGTGCCCCGTCCACCGAGACGATCTCTGCCCAGACGCTGTCCGCGCTGGACTCGGAGAAGCCGTAGAAGTTGAGGAGCCTGCCCTCGGGCAGCTTCTCCAGGAACAGCTCCGCCGTCGCCGGCGTCAGCGCCTCACCACTGCTCGTCCACGTCATCCGACCCGCCGCCGGACCCAGACCACCCTCCTCGAGAAGCGCGGCCAGCAGACTCGGCACCAGCGTCATCCGCGTAATACCGTGCCGCTCGATCAGCGCGGACAGCGTCTGGGCAGAGATCGTCTCGGTGGACGGGGCACGCGGCGCACTGCCCATCGGCCGCCCGATCGCCAACACTCAGGCGTACGTGCTGGATTCGGTGCTGCGGCCTGTTGCTCCGGGCGCGGTGGGTGAGCTGTATGTGGCGAGTATGGGTCTGGGCTGGGGTTATCTGAACCGGCCGGGTCTGTCCGCCGAGCGGTTCGTGGCCAGTCCGTTCGGTGACGGGCGGCGGATGTATCGCACGGGTGACCTGGCGCGGTGGTCCGCTTCGGGCGAGTTGGTGTATGCCGGGCGTGCGGACGATCAGGTGAAGGTGCGTGGTATCCGTATCGAGCTGGGTGAGGTGGAGTCCGCTCTCCAGGCGCATCCGGCCGTGGGCAAGGCCGTGGTGATCGCCCGCGAGGGGCATGGTGCTGCCGGTGCAGTACGCGGACTATGCGTTGTGGCAGCGGGAGGTGCTGGGCTCGGAGGACGATCCGGGCAGCCTCGTCAACGAACAACTCGACTACTGGCGCTCGGTGTTGGAGGGTTCGCCGGCTGAGGTGTCGGGCAGTCTGCCGGTCACGGCCACGCCCGTGCCTCGGATCGAGCTGGACGACACCGAGGTCCGCGCCGCCCTGGCGGAGCTGGCGTCGGGCGGTCTGTCGGGCACGGAACTGCTCGGTGAGATGGACGCGGCGAGCGAGGCGTACGTCTGGTACACGTCGGGTTCGACGGGCAAGCCGAAGGGTGTCGTCGGTACGCACGTCGGCATGGTGAACCGGCTGGCCTGGTCGCACGGTCGTTTCCCGTGGCTGCCCACGGACGTGGGCTGCGCCAAGTCCTCGATGGCATTCGCCGAGTCGGCGAGTGAGATCTTCGGTCCGCTGCTGCACGGTGCGTCGGTCGTGGTGGCCGATGACGAGGAGGCGCGGAGTGTGGAGGGTCTGTCCGCGCTGATCGAGCGGCACGGTATTACGCGGATGACGCTGGTGCCGAGTCTGCTGGCCGCGCTTCTCGAGGAGGGTGGTCTGGGTCCGGCGGCGGGTCGGATGACGTGGACGAGCAGTGGTGAGGCGCTGGCGCCGGCGACGGCGGAGCTGTTCCTGGAGAAGCTGCCCGAGGGCAGGCTCCTCAACTTCTACGGCTTCTCCGAGTCCAGCGCGGACAGCGTCTGGGCAGAGATCGTCTCGGTGGACGGGGCACGCGGCGCACTGCCCATCGGCCGCCCGATCGCCAACACTCAGGCGTACGTGCTGGATTCGGTGCTGCGGCCTGTTGCTCCGGGCGCGGTGGGTGAGCTGTATGTGGCGAGTATGGGTCTGGGCTGGGGTTATCTGAACCGGCCGGGTCTGTCCGCCGAGCGGTTCGTGGCCAGTCCGTTCGGTGACGGGCGGCGGATGTATCGCACGGGTGACCTGGCGCGGTGGTCCGCTTCGGGCGAGTTGGTGTATGCCGGGCGTGCGGACGATCAGGTGAAGGTGCGTGGTATCCGTATCGAGCTGGGTGAGGTGGAGTCCGCTCTCCAGGCGCATCCGGCCGTGGGCAAGGCCGTGGTGATCGCCCGCGAGGGACAGGGCGCCGCCGGCACGCAGCTGGTCGGATACGTCGTTCCCGCCGAAGGGCACGCCGAGGAAGTCGGCGGTCGGGACCTGCGTGGTTTTGTGGCCGAGCGGCTGCCGGACTACATGGTCCCGGCGGTGGTCATGCTCCTGGACGCGCTGCCGCTGATGCCGAACGGCAAGCTGGACCGAGCGTCGCTCCCGGAGCCGGAGTTCACCGGCGGTATCTACCGGGCGCCGAGCACCGAGCAGGAAACAGTCCTGTGCGGACTGTTCGCCGAGATCCTGGGCCGGGACACCATCGGCGTCGACGACTCCTTCTTCGACCTGGGCGGACACTCACTGCTCGCCACCCGCCTCACCTCCCGGATCCGCACCGCGCTCGGCGTGGAGCTTTCGGTGCAGGCGTTGTTCGACGCGCCGACAGTCGCCGGCTTGGCTGAGCGTCTCAGGGGCGCGAAGGCGGCCGCCCGTCCGGCGTTGGTTGCCGGGGTGCGTCCGGATCGGCTTCCGTTGTCGTATGCGCAGCGTCGGCTGTGGTTCCTGGACCAGTTGGAGGGGCCCAGTGCGACGTACAACGTCGCGGTGTCGCTGCGGCTGACCGGTGGTGTGCGGGTTGATGCGTTGCGTGCGGCGCTGGCGGATGTCGTGGGCCGGCACGAGAGCCTGCGGACGCTCATCGAGGAGCACGAGGGCGAACCGGTGCAGCGCATCGTGGCCGATGCCGTGCCGGAGCTGAAAACGGTCACGATCAGTGAGGACGAGCTGCCGCTCGGGATCGCGGTGGCCACGGCGTGCACTTTCGATCTCGCGCGACAGATCCCTGTGCGGGGGTGGCTGTTCGAGCTTTCCGCGGATGAGCATGTGCTGGCGGTGGTGCTGCATCACATCGCGGCGGACGGCTGGTCGATGGCGCCGCTGCTGCGTGACCTGTCTGTCGCCTACGGGGCGCGGGTGGGTGGTGGTGCACCGGAGTTCGTGGTGCTGCCGGTGCAGTACGCGGACTATGCGTTGTGGCAGCGGGAGGTGCTGGGTTCGGAGGACGATCCGGGCAGCCTCGTCAACGAACAACTCGACTACTGGCGCTCGGTGTTGGAGGGTTCGCCGGCTGAGCTTGCGTTGCCGTACGACCGGCCGCATCCCGCGGTGCCCTCGCATGTCGGGCGGACGGTTCCGTTCGAGGTGGATGCGGAGGTGCACCGGGGTCTGCTGCGGCTGGCGCGTGAGCGTGATGTGACGCTGTTCATGGTGCTCAATGCCGCTCTGGCGGTGGTTCTGTCGCGGATGGGTGCCGGTGAGGACGTGCCGGTGGGTGCGGCGATGGCCGGGCGTGGCGATGAGGCTCTGGATGATCTGGTCGGGTTCTTCGTGAACACGGTCGTTCTGCGTACGGATCTGTCGGGTGATCCGTCGTTCGTGGAGTTGTTGGAGCGGGTGCGTGAGGTGCATCTGGGTGCGCATGCGCATGTTGATGTGCCGTTCGACCGGCTGGTGGACGCGCTGGGTCTGGATCGGTCGGCGTCCCGGCAGGCGCTGTTCCAGGTGATGCTGGTCCTTCAGAACAACAGCCACGGCCAACTGGCGATCCCGGGCGTTGAAGTCACCGAAGAGCCGGTAGAGATCAACGCGGCGAAGTTCGACCTGACCGTGCACCTCATCGACGAGGCGGAGGGCGAGGACGGCCCGCTCGGGATGAGCGGCGGCATCGTCTACGCCACGGACGTCTTCGACCACGCCACCGCCGAGGCGCTGGTGCGCAGGCTTCACCAGGTGCTGGCCACCGTCATCTCGGATCCGCACCAGGCTGTTGGTCGTCTGGGTGTTCTGCTGCCGGGTGAGGGTGAGGT
>NZ_PTJS01000003.1 GCF_002941025.1 Streptomyces sp. QL37
GCGCACCATAAGCGACGGACAGGTCACGCAGCAGCGGCGCCATCGACCACCCGTCCGCCGCGATGTGATGCAGGACCAGCATCAGCACGTGCTCGTCCGCGGAGAGCTCGAACAGCCACGCGCGTATCGGGATCTCACCTGCCAGGTCGAACGTGCACGCCGCGGCCTTCTCGATCACGGACGGCAACTCGTCCTCGCCGACCGCGACGACGTGCAGCTCCGGCACGACGTCCGCCAGGATCCGCTGTGAGGGCTCGCCGTCCACCGTCTCGAACACGGTGCGCAGGCTCTCGTGCCGCCCCACCACGTCGGTCAGCGCCACCCGCACCGCGGCTTCGTCGACGCCGCCGGTCAAGCGCAGCGCGAACGGCAGGTTGTAGGTCGCGCCGGGGCCTTCCAGCTGGTCCAGGAACCACAGCCGACGCTGCGCATACGACAACGGAAGCCGCTCCGAACGCACCCCGGCAACCAACGCGGGACGCGACTGACGCCCGCCGTCCAGCCGCGAGGCCAGCC
>NZ_PTJS01000004.1 GCF_002941025.1 Streptomyces sp. QL37
CACCCCACGCGGCCTGCACGAGAGTGTTGACAGTGACGCCCCACTCACGCGCCAGCCCCGACAACGCCGCAGACGCCACCTCCCCCAACCCCGCATACAACCGCGCCGGCACCCGCGAAGCCGCCTGCCGGTACGCAGGAGCCACCAACGTCGGATCACCGACACCAGCCAGCGCCTCCCGCCAGGCAACCTCCGCCGCACCACGATCCGCACCCGCCAACCACGAGAGGTAGTCGCGGTACGGACGTACGGCAGCCAGTCCGCCGGAACCCTGGCGGTAAAGGGTGAACAGCTCGCCGAACAGGACCGGCATCGACCAACCATCCAGCAAAATGTGGTGGTTGGTGAACACCAGCCGGTAGCGGCTCTCACCCAGCTTGGCCAGCACCAGCCGCAGCAGCGGCGGCTCATCCAGGCTGAACGGACGCGCCCGCTCCTCCTCCGCCAGCTCCCGCACAGCGGCCTCAGCATCGGCCGCACCCGACACATCCACCACCCG
>NZ_PTJS01000005.1 GCF_002941025.1 Streptomyces sp. QL37
TGACCGGTGTCCTGGTCCTGCTGGCCTTCCCGGTCCTCGCCGCCGCGCTCTTCGCGCTGGAGGTCGACCGTAAATTCGGCGCACATATCTTCGATGCGGCCAACGGTGGCGCATTGCTCTGGCAACACCTCTTCTGGTTCTTCGGCCATCCAGAGGTGTACATCATCGCGCTACCATTCTTCGGAATCATTTCCGAAATCATTCCGGTGTTCAGCCGCAAGCCGATGTTCGGCTACGTCGGTCTGATCAGCGCGACGATCGCCATCGCCGGCCTTTCGGTGACGGTGTGGGCGCACCACATGTATGTGACGGGCGGCGTGCTGTTGCCG